>JAGQOZ010000245.1 GCA_020426955.1 Planctomycetales bacterium | reverse complement strand
ACAAATAACTAATGACAAATAACTAATGACAAATAACTAATGACAAATAACTAATGACAAATAACTAATGACAAATAACTAATGACAAATAGCTGATGACAAAGTTGTTTGCCGCAACACGCCCTCCGAACTCGGCTACTTACTATTTGCCGGCTCGGCCTTAGATGCGGTTTCGGTTGCTGTGTCCAAGAGCTTTTCGTTGAAGCGAGCCAGATACTTCATATTGCTGTCCGCACCACTGAAGCCGATTACGGTTTCGTCCCAATCCAATTGCTTGGAAAGGAGCCGGCCGGCATCCATGTCAAAACGCAATTCGCCTTGGGAAAGTTGCTGGATTAACTGAGACTTGATTTTGGCGTTGGTGATCGGCGTCAGAACCTGCGTGGTCACGCCGATGGTGGCGACGCCCGCCGACACTTTTTTCAGTTCATATTGCAGACGAACCTTCACCACTTTCACTCGTTGATCATCCGAACGCACTCGGATATCAACCGGCTTTGACCAGGTATGGCCGATCGGCACGGCCTCGGCAGGCAAGGGAATCGAAACGCCCCCCATGCCCAGATCGGGTGAATCTTGTTTGTCGTTACGACTGACGATACTTCCTTGTGGATCCATTGTGATTTGATCCAGCGTCTTGCCAACGTTCTTGGCGACGTCTTCATATTCGACGGGCGGTTCGGCATCGGTCTTGCTGTTGTAGCGAACCGGCTTGCGCCCTTCGACACTGCGCCACATATCGACGTTTTCCAGTACGTGTTCGAAGATAATATTTCCTTCGCTGGTCACTTCTTTCACCACGTACGCTCGATCGGAAATGCTGCGCATTTGCATTTTTTGATTGCTGCCGCTGATCGTGGTGTCAACGGTGGCGAGGTGTTCAGTTTGATAGCGTAGTTTTTCGCCGGGTTGGAAGCGGTAGCGCAGCAAGTGCTTTTCGTTGGTGATAGATTGAGTGGCTTCGTTCAGTGCTGCCGCCACGTCATCTTGGTCGGCTGCCAAGCATGTGGAAACGGCGGTGACGAATAGAAAAACGACACTGGCGCGAAGGTAAAGTAGTTTGAAAGTTTGGGACATGATTCGCTTCCTGCTTCTCGAGTACCATGGCAGTGACTTGGTCCGATCCTAGCCCGATGCGCGAGCCAGGGGAGAATAAAAGCCCCCTCGCTCACGCGTCGGGCTAGGATTTGCTGCCTGCGTCAAAGCGTTGTTGTCTTTAGCTGGACGAGGAATCATCGTCGGTTCGCCGTTTATTCATTTTGCGAATTCGACCGCCCCAGCCTAGCTTTTCGCGTAGAGTGCGATAGTAACCGCGATCGGGAACTTCAATCAACTGGAATTGCGAATCTGCCTTGATCACTCGGACTTTGTCACCCGCTTGCAATGCATGCACCGGCTGGCCGTCGATCACGACGGTGGTGTCTCGATTCGGTCGTTGGACTCGCATTTCATACGTGCGATCAGCTGAATCGACCACGGGTCGCACGGTTAGCGTGTGAGGACTGATGGCCGAGATGACAAATGCTTGCAGATTCTTTCGCAAAATAGGTCCACCTGCGGACAGGCTGTGCGCCGTCGAGCCAACGGGCGTGCTGACAATCAATCCATCGCAGCTGTACGACGTCACCCATTCCTGATCCACAAACAGGTCAATATCCAGCATGGAAAACGGCGCGCCGGCCTGGATGGTGGTTTCATTCAGCCCCAGGACGTCGTGAATGCATTGGTCTTTTTGAAAAACCTGACAGCGAAACATCAGGTGATCCACCAGCTTGCACTGGCCGGCGCAGATGCTGGGAAATATTTGTTCAAATTCGTGCGGAGGAACGTCGGCCAGAAATCCAAGTTTCCCCAGGTTCACGCCCAAGACGGGGATCTGGTGCGAACCGAGCCATTTAGCGGAACGCAAAATCGAACCATCTCCGCCAAACACAATCGCAAAGTCCGCTCGCTGGTCATCCACGGCGCTACGCACGTCCGATTCGTAGGCAAAATCTTCGCCCACCACGATCGCGTGTTGGTTGATGTAGTGACGAAGTCGTTCGACCGTTTTTTGAATAGAGGCTTTGTCGGCGCCCAACAATAGAACTCGAGGCTGATCGTGCCATTGCGGCGCGGACTTGGGCAATTCGTAGGTCATGACAGTACCACCGCCTGACCGAGCAACGCTCGGCGACTAATCCTGCGTCTGTTCTGAACGTTGTTTGAATACGATTCGAGTTGCCGTGGAGATCTAGCCGTTAGGTTTGCAGTTGGGTCGAAAGTTGACGGCAGGTTCGCACAATACCGTCGCTATCAATGCCCAAGTCGGCCAACAATTCAGCTCGTTCCCCATGTTCCACAAACTGGTCTGGAATTCCCAAACGTCGAATATGCGACGTGTTGACTCCATGTTGACAAGCCAGTTCCAGTAACGCGCTACCAAAACCACCAGCCAAGGATCCTTCTTCCACCGTGACTACGTACGATGATTCATTTAAAGCCCTAAGCAATAATTCTTCGTCCAGTGGTTTGATGAAACGAGCGTTAATGACACCCACGTTGATGCCTTCTTTGGCCAGCCGGTCGGCCGCTTTCAGGCAATCGTCCAATTGCGTTCCGCAGCAGATAATCATGCCATCATGAGACCATTTCAGCAGTTCACCCTTGCCAAGTTCTACGGGCGAACGATCACCCGCCACCGTTACGGCATTGGTTTTGGGATAGCGAATGGACGAAGGATGTTCCAGCTTCAAAGCCAAGTCCAGCATTTGCGGCAAATCATGCGCATCACCCGGAGCCATGCAGACCATGTTCGGGAAAATCCTCATGTACCCGATGTCAAACACGCCGTGATGCGTTGGGCCATCAGGACCAGTCAATCCAGCTCGATCCATGGTAAACACCACAGGCAGATCTTGCAGGCAGACTTCTTGGAATATCTGATCGTAACTTCGCTGCAGGAAAGTGCTGTAAATATTCACAATGGGACGCAAGCCCGCTTTGGCTTGACCGGCGGCAAAGGCCACCGCATGCGATTCGCAAATGCCCACATCAAAGAACTGTTCGGGGAATTTGTCGCGAATCGGTTCCAGCTTATTGCCTTGGCACATGGCCGCCGTCATCACGGTCACTCGCGAATCGGCCTCCATCTGCTGCTGGATGGCATCGCGAACCACATTTGTATACGCAGGCGAACCAGACGATTTTTTAGGCACGGCTTTACCATTTTCTTCCACAAACGCCGGAGGCGTATGAAAGAAGACGGGATCTTCTTCAGCGGGTCGGAAGCCATGGCCTTTTTCCGTGACAACGTGCAACAGCACCGGGTCAGGCATTTCTTTGACCATGGCCAAGTATTTTCGCAGAATGGTGATGTTGTGTCCGTCGATGGGGCCGATGTACCGGAATCCTAAATCTTCAAACAACATTCCTCCATGCAGACCCGCTTTGACAGACTCTTTCAACTGCGCTAGGAAACGTTCCACCGGATCACCAAAGACGGGCACTTTGTTTAGCGCTTTGACTACTTCCGTTTTCAGGCCGGTGTAATAGGTGTTGGTGCGCAGACGGTCAAGATAATTAGCCATGCCACCGACACGAGGACAAATAGACATTTTGTTGTCATTCAAAATGACCAGAGTTTTCTTTTTGAAGCGGACCACATTGTTCATCGCTTCAAAGACAATGCCGGATGGAAAGGCACCGTCGCCAATGACGGCAACACTGTGAGCATCATTACCCAATAATTGATCACCGCTGCGCAAGCCCATGGCGGTGGAAACGCTACAGCTGGCGTGTCCGGTCATGAACAGGTCGTATTCGCTTTCGTTGGGATTCGGGTATCCCATCAAGCCGCCTTTGGTTCGGATGGTTCCAAAATCTTTGTAGCGACCGGTGACCAATTTGTGCGGATAGACTTGGTGACCGGTGTCCCAAATCAAGCGGTCGTTGCGAAAGTCAAAGACGGAATGCAATGCGATGCATAATTCCACCACGCCTAAATTAGAAGCGAAGTGTGCGGTACGCGTTGCCACTAGGTTGCAAAGGACTTCACGAATTTCACCGGCCAACTGTTCCAGCTGGTCAATGGGCATGTCGTGAAGTTCGACGGCCGAAGCAAGATTCGGAAGCAGCTTGGACATGATTAACGGTTCCTTTCCAGCACAAAGCGAGCTAACTCGTCCAAGTAAGCTCCTTCCGTGCCGAAGATGTTCAATGACAAGATGGCTTGTTCAATCAATTCACTTGCGTATTGCCGGCTTTTTTCTTCGCCCAGCAATTGCGGATAGGTCAATTTGCCTCGATGCACATCCTGGCCCGGCTTCTTCCCAATGGTGGATTCGTCACCGGTGAGGTCTAGCAGGTCGTCGACAATCTGGAAGGCCAACCCCAAATTCGCTCCGTACGATCGGAGACAGTCAATCTGTTCGGTGGTAGCCCCAGCCACGGTGGCTCCGATTTCCAGCGAAGCAACCAGTAACGCTCCGGTCTTTCTTCGGTGAATATGTTCTAACGCTTCAATGTTGTTTTGGTTCGGTGCATTCTGCGATTCTGCTGCCAAGTCATCCGATTGACCGCCCACCATTCCGGCAGGACCCGCCGCGAGTGCTAAAATTCGGCAACAACGGGCGGCCGATTCGGCTGGTTTGACGTCCGAAGCCATCACTTCGAACGCTCGCGTCAGCAAAGCGTCACCCGCTAGTATCGCCGTCGCTTCGCCAAACTTGATATGCGAAGTTGGAAGTCCTCGGCGCAAATCATCGTCGTCCATGGCGGGCAAATCGTCGTGAATCAGCGAATACGCGTGTACCATCTCGATGGCGCACGCAGCAGGCAAAGCGGTATCCACCGAACCACCACAAATCTGGGATGCAGCCATACACAACACGGGTCGCAGGCGTTTGCCCGGAGCCAACAAACTATAGGAAATCGCGCCTTCCAACCTTTCTGGGCAGCCAGCACCAATCTGGCAGTATTCAGCCAGCTTCAGATTAACCAGCTCTTGAAAACGAACTGTTTGCGTTTTGAAGGGCGTCGTAGCAGATTCAACCATGTGGCAATGAACTTACGGCAAAGAAACAGGGAAACAGCATTCTAATGTAATCCAAAACCAACCACTCCAGGAACGACCGGAATGACCGGCGAAACCAACTTTGCGACACTTTTTGCTTTTTTTTAAACCGAAAACGCCGCCACTAGGCAACGAAGAAACCAGATAACACCACCACGTTTACCGTGTTTTACCTAAGCTGTCTGGCCACGCAGCTCCCCCGTTGTAGGAATAGCCTGAACTCCAGAGCCGAACCAACGGGACTTGAGGACGCTAGAAAAGGTCGCGATTGGCCGAATTCGCTTGGTCGTTGCTGGAGGAACGAGTTCTTCCGGATGGAGTAGATGAGCGGCGTTGAGAACGAGTGGCCGCTTTTTCTTCGAGTGACATTTCGGCTTCGTCAAAACGTTGCCAGACCGGCTTACCATCCGCATCTACTTGAGACAGCAGTTGAACTTTACGTTCCGCTTGATCAAGCGATTGGTAGCATTGCTGCAGATGCTTCACTCCTGTTTCATACATTTTCAGTGATTCGTCCAGACCAACCTCGCCAGCTTCCAATTGCCGGACAATTTCTTCCAGCGTCTGCAAACTTGTTTCAAAATCAACCTTGCCTGACGCCTTGGCGTCATCACGTTTTCTGCTTTTCTTTTCAGTCATGGACTTCTGCTCTTTCGTTGTTACTTCTTTTTCTGGCGTTTGACTGGGGTCGTGACGGTGGAACGTTCCGCACGAATACTTTCAATTCGGCTGACCAACCGACCGTCGGGCAAGATGGTTTCCATCTGGTCGCCCATTTGCATTTGCTCCACGCTGCGAACCACCGTCCCGTCCAGCACATTCGCACTGACACTGTAGCCTCGACGCAGTACATTCAGCGGACTGAGTGAATCCAGTTGCTGCGTCAGCGAATCGACAGCACGCTTTTTTTCGAATAGAACGTCCGCCATGGCATCGTTCAGTCTTATGGCCCATTCGTCTGTGATTCGACTTCGATCGCGAATGATCTGCAACGGGTCGCGTAACACGGGACGTTCGGCCCAATGATCCAGCCGCAACCGATGCACTCGGATCTGCTGTCGCAACAAATGCTCCATGCGTTGGCGAACCTGCGTCAATGCCTGCCGCAATTCCGCCTGATCCGGCGAAATCAGTTCGGCAGCTTCTGTCGGCGTGAGCGCGCGAACATCGGCTGCTAAGTCGCACAACGTCACATCAATTTCATGTCCAATCGCCGACACCGTCGGAATGCGACAGGATGCCACCGCGCGAACCACTTTTTCACTGTTGAAGCACCACAGATCTTCCAAACTGCCGCCACCACGAGTAACCACCAAGACGTCTGGCCGAGGCTGCAATTGTTGGGCAAGAACCACCGCCGACGCAATTTCTTGCTCCGCACCTTCACCTTGGACTCGAGTCGGCAGAACGGAAACAGTGGCTTGTGGCCAACGCCGCAAAAGGACTTGCAGGAAATCTCGAATCGCCGCACCAGTGGGACTACTGACCACCGCAATGTGACGTGGAACTGCCGGAAGTCGACGCTTCGTGCTAGGATCAAACAGCCCCTCTGCCGCAAGCTTTTCTTGTAGCTTTTGCAACGCTAGTTGCAACGCTCCCACGCCCAGCGGTTCTACTTGCTTCAGGATCAGCTGATAAGTTCCTCGCGGAGGATACACATCAATACTGCCCTGTGCTACCACTTGCATGCCGTCATGCAGATCAAACGGCAACCGACTGGCGGTACTTCTCCACAAGACCGCGCGGATTTGAGACTGACTATCCTTCAGAGAAAGGTAAATGTGGCCTGATTGGGGTCGAGACAAATCGGTGATTTCGCCCGTTACCCAAACGGCTCCAAAATTCTGTTGCAGCGAATTGCGAATCTGAAGATTTAATTCGCTAATGCTGAGCGTTTCATTTTCGGAAAAACCGGACAAGATTTAGAATCCCATGCTGTCAGTCGAAGGTTCGCAACTGCCGCGTGAACTGCAACACGGTAGCAGATTCGATGGCGAATTCGAAGCCCCGCTACCACTGCGTTGGCAGCATGAATCTTCGCTTGACGCAGCATTTTTCTTCTTCTACGATCCCGCAACTTCCACCGGGAATTTTTCTTTGCGCGGTGTTTAAGGATAAAGTTCACCGTAGGGAAGTTAACGAACCGAAGAAACATATTGGGCGAAGGCTGCCGTACTCACGGTTCGTCCAGATTGAAGATCAACGGCGCTGGCATGCCAGCTCGCGAAGGAAACGATCCCAGATCGACTAAAGGAATAGTTCGCAATGACATCCACATGGAATTGGCAAACGTTTTTGAGCTTTACTTTGGCGGCTAGTTGTGTCGTTTCTAGCAGCGGTTGCCGAACAACTCGGCAATCGGTTTCTCAAATCCCAGGAATGGGATGGATGGCACCTGCCGATGATGTCTTCACGGCAATGGAGAACAGTCCGGAACTTCCACCACCATCCAGCCAAGCCAATCCGTATGCGTACTCACCCAGCGGCAGTACTACGCCGAAAACAGCCGATCCGTCGCCCGCCAACGGGTATCGCTATCCAGACACCGGCTATCCTTCCATAGTGAATGATGTAGCGAAATCCACAGGGCAAGCGGCCAGTTCCATCGGCGGTCCGTATTCGGGCGACTATGGTCGAACCGCAGCAGAAGGCATGACGGACCGTGTCGCACAAGCCAAAGACGCATATTCGAATTACAATCGCCAAGGCCAAGACTACTTGAACCAAGCCAATCGCTATGCTGCCGACGCCGCCGATTCCGCGTCGGAATCCGTAGATCGCTACGCAAAGAATCCTCGGTATCCGGTCGACACGGCCACAGACTATGCGCAAGATCTGTACGGACAAGCGACACAAGGTGTTACCGACGTGGCGAATGACACATACAATCGCGCTACAGAATCAGCGGGGCGCTATGCCGAACAAGCCACCGACTACGCTCGCGATTCCGTCAGTGAAGCGACGTCGTCTGTAGGAGAATACGCGTCTGGCGTACGGGACTACGCGGCGGAACTTGGCAACTATGCCTCGGAAAGTTCTGACCAAGCATTAAGCGGAGCTCGGTCGTATGCACAAGACGCTCGCGACACCGTGGATTATGCTCAGGAGTCTCTGGACACGGCGGCAGATGCTTATGACCAATACCGAGACAACGCAACGGATTATGCCAATGGCGCTCGAGATCGCTTGGCAGGCGGAATCGACCAAGGGCGTCAGAAGCTACAGCAGGCGGCCAACTCTGGCGTGTCGCAACTTCGCGAAGGCGTTTCGCACATGAAGGATTCCGTGGCAGGCCAACTTCAAAATGGTTCACAACTTGCCAAAGACGCGTACCAAAATACGCAGCAAGCGGTTTCGGGTGCGGCAACAAAATTGAATCCGCTGAATTCGCTGCCGGCTCAAGCGAGCGATTCGGACGCGTCGTACGACACCGTGCCGCAAGATTCGAACTACGACTATTCCAAGCCGTGGCGGCCCGGTAGCACGCAATCGTACAGCCAAGAAGGAGAAACTCGCACAAACCCCGGTTCGCAAATTTCACCCGCCGGCTACGAACAATACGACAACGGTGCTAGAACCTCCACGGCCACTCGATACGCTTCGCCACCACCGCGGTATTGATCCAAAACAGGCGTAAATTCAAGGCAATTCATTTCGGGGAGGA
>JAGQOZ010000244.1 GCA_020426955.1 Planctomycetales bacterium | reverse complement strand
GCACGTTTTCACCCGCGACCAATAGATGTCGAAACGAATTTAAATCGACGTTGTCATACACAACGGCATCGGCATTGGAACGAACTGCGTTGGCGGCTGAATTGAAATTGTTGAAGAAGGGGCCATTCTGGACGTCGATAATGGTGCCGTTTAGATAAGCCAAATAGCCATCGTCATATTTGATGTCCAAGCTCAATTCGTCGACAGATGTGGGGTCATCTACGTTAAACGGAATTCGCACATAAACGCTGGCATTCACGCCTTGCATTTGAGCAGAAATGTCAGTGTTGATCGAACTGGCAAAACCGGAATTGCTTTCGAACCCCAGCGCAGCCGTTACCGGTTGTCCGCCAATTTGAGTCAGCCAGTTGGCATCGGGCGTAAATGAATTGCTGGTCCAAGCGTCGCCGAAGCGATTATCGACCGGCACCCAAAATTGAGCGGCCGAATTTTCGTCTACCAACGTCAAGTCGGTATCGCCCATGCGAATCCCGTACGATACGTCCGTATACTGTTCAACGAACTCTGGCTCCCATTGATTGACAATCGTTTGGCCGTCGGGCTGAACCAGCGCCAAATATTCGCCGCCCGCCGAAATACGAAAGTTGGTGTGCAGATTACTGCGTGAATCAACTTTGTCTTTGCCCGAAGCAAACACCACCAAGTATTCGTCTGGGCCAAGCGAACGTTCCGGGAATGACCATTTGGTCAGATCCTGCGCATCATCGGTCAGATACCAGCCTTCCAAGTCAAGCGACTCATCACCAGCATTGTAGATTTCAATCCAGTCCGAAGTTTCTCGATCACCATCGGTTAGCCCAGATTGATTGCTGGCTAAGAATTCAGAAATGATGGGATCGGCTGCCAGCAAATCCTTTCGCTCCAACGGCTCTAGGCTAACAAACTTCCTGGATGCCATCACGTTCCGCCGCTTTGTTCGCCAATTCCTAGACAAGGTAGATTCCCCTTCGTGAATTTTCTGCCGCCAAAAAACAAAAAAAGACGAGGCCTGCAGTAGTGCAGTTCGCCCCGTCTTTCAAAGTTGATAAAGGTAGATTCGACTAACGTCGACGTCGGAAAGCGAGCAAACCGCAGATGCCGAACATGGCCAAAACCATGGAACCAGGTTCCGGTACAACTGCAAACGCCACTTCGCCTAAACCAGCTCGATCACCACCGGCTAAAGCACCGCCCGATCCGTCGCCCGGAGCAACAAAGAAGTTGTCGGTAGCGGTTAGCTGGACGTAACGAGCTGTCAGAGGTTCGAAGGAAAAAGATTGGCGAAGGATGTCGTTGTTTTCACCAGTTGCCAAGTCACCCATCGTGGTGAACGGGCCAGCCGTTGCGCTACCACCGCCAACACCTTGAGCTTCGGTGGCAAAGGCCAATTCGAATTCCGCCACACCGTTGGTATTGGTAGCCGCGTAACCCCAGACACTGATTTCGCCCAAGAGGACATCGCTGCCTAGATCAAATGTCAAAACAGGCATGCCAACTTGTTCGATGTAGTCCGAGGGAAACCCAGCTGGGGCATCGGTGACCCAATTGCCATCGGCACCACCTAACAGCTTGTCGTGTGGCTCGGCGGCATCAAAGCCCACGCCGGGACCTTGGATCAGATTAGACGCTGGCCAAAGATCGGTGTCTGCGGTAGAGGCTGACACGCTTGAAATCGGATAGAACTCGGCGGCCGAAACCGACCCGCAGCTCACTAACAACAGCATTAGCGCAAATCGAATTTTCATCAGCAATATTTACTCCAGTTGCACATCAACAAAAAAAGCCAACGGTTGCTCCGAGCCGTCACAGCGCGGAAAAAGCGTTGGCCTTCTTATCCAATTCGGATCACAAGCGTTACTCGTCAAACAATGCTGCTCTTAGCAACTCCACTACAAATAAACTTCAACTAGGTTGAAAATGAGAATACCGCTGAGACATGTTCGCGTCAATCATCGGCGAACATTTTATTGCGAAATAGTTGTCGCCGGTTCGATGCGAAGTTTAGTTTGCGAATCAGGCCACTCGGTCACCGTGGATTTCCCGGCAACAACCAATGTCACTCGTGTGGGCCTGACGTCTCCGGCCCGATAGAACGTCAAGCGACGTAAGTCAGCCTGACTAAGATAGCTCGATCCAAGTTGAAGTTCGCAAAGCTGCTTAGAATCATCCGAAAATTCGACTTCAAGTCTGGCTCCAGCTAATTCGAAGTCCGCACCCATCAAGTCTAGAAAAAAACGTTGGTCCGTTTGCTTGTCGTTCCATTGCCAGTATTGAGTCACGTCATTGTTGTTAGCAACCAGAAATCCGCACGATTCGTCTGAAATCACCAAGGGCACCAGGGCGGTTGAGGCGGTGGGGATGACAAGCCCACTGGTATCGGGCGACACAAATTCAAACGTTCCATCTCCTTTACCCAACAAAACTAAGCCGACGCCACCGTCCATTCGCCCGGTTTCGCGTTGCGGCCCGAAGAAATTCTGTGCGCCAACCAAATCCAATTTGCCGTCTCCGTCCACGTCTGCCGAGATCATGCCAAAGATGGGTGAGGTCTGTGCCATACGAGGCAATGCTAAGAACTCAAAACGCCCCGATCCATCGTTCAGCAACACGCCTGATTCGGCGATCTTGGCTTCCAGTTCGACCGCTTCTTCCAAGCATTGTTCTGAATAGATTTCATCCAAAGACGCGGTCGCAAATTCGTGATACGTTTTGAATTTGTCTCGCAAAAACGGCATCGCATTGCTGGAACAGCTTCGTCCGCGAACCGGCAGCAGACCGTCTTTTCCGGGCTTGGCTTCCACGACTTGTTTGCGTCCGGTTTGGTCAAAATCTCCGTAGAAGACGAACTGAGGCTTTTCGCGACTTGGATGATACTTGGTGTTCAGGCCTAAATTTCCTACCACCAAGTCGATGTCACCATCATGATCAACATCGCTTGGCAAAATCGAATTCCACCAACCCAAGAGATCGGCCGTCCCCGCATCCGAAGTTGCGTCTTGCAATTGACCAGCCTGGTTGCGAAAAATCCGAATCGCACCATAGTCCAGTGCCAATACCAAATCTAACCAACCATCGTTGTTGGTGTCGGTCCAGACAGCAGAAGTGACCATGCCGGTCTTGGCTAATCCTGGAACCTCCGCCGTGACGTTGGTAAACGAATTCCCTTGGTTCTGCAGCAGCCGACTAGTGGGCGTGACTGGATATTCGTGCGGGACCACTCGGCTACCCACAAACACATCCACATCTCCATCTCGATCAAAATCCGCCGCGGCCACCGGACCGCTGCTAAAGTTATCGTTGGGCAAGGCGTCGGCGTCATAGCGAAAGGACAATTCGCCCGTTTCGGTCAATTGGTTCCAATACATCCGATCCGCTAATAAGGGATCGTTCGCATCACATTCCACTCCGCCACTGGCAACCAACAAATCTTGGTCACCGTCGCCATCAAAGTCGGCAATCAACATCCCCATGTCTTCTTGATCCGCATGCTGTGCCAAGGCGTCACTGCCCAAAGATTGAAACCGACCCGCGTCTTGCAACCAAACTTGGGTAGCTTGACCTGCCGCTCCGCCCAGTACCACATCGGTATCGCCATCATGGTCCAAATCTCCGGCGGCTAAACCCGGTCCCCATTGAGACATGCGATTGGGCAATAGCGGTTGACGCAGAAAATCGTCGAACGGGCGTTCGCGATGCGTTGCATTGGCCAGTAGATCCGTACGCTTTACCAATGGTTCAGGACGGAGCGAAGGCGTAACCGAAGAAGCAGGTTCGCTAGGTTCGACTATGGAAACATGCTGGTCCGCAGCTACGTCGGAAATGGTCTGGATGACACCACTGGGCCAAGCAACTTGGATAGAGCGAATTTGCTGGACGTCACCCAAGCCAAAATGCAGAACATCTTCATTGGCTGACAAGAAGCCGTTGCCTGGATTGTGATACCGGATCCAAGTTTTGGAATCGGATTGCACCGTAACCTTGGCACCAATTCCACTGCGGTTACTTTGTGTGCCTTGCAGCGAAATTCGTAGCGAATGATATTGTTGCGACTGATTGCGAAAGACGGACACTGGCGAATCAAAGTTGTTTAGCACCAAATCTAAGTCGCCGTCCCCGTCCAAATCGCCGGTAGCTGCACCAAAGCAAATGCCCAATTCGTCCAAGCCCCAGGCGGCCGATTCGTTGGTGAATTTCAATTCGCCCAGATTCCGAAACGCAATGTTGCGCTCTTTCAGTTCGGGTGCTTCGTACCAAGCCAATGTGTTCTGTTGCGAACCTTGCTGTTTCAACTGTTCGTTAAAATCGCTGTTCAGGTAATCTCGAGTAAACCCGTTGGTGGTGAAAACGTCCTCTTGGCCATCGTTGTCAAAATCGGCCACTTTCACGGACCAAGTCCAATCGCTACTGGCCAAGCCCGCCAAATGCGCCGCTTCAATAAAGCGGTCGGTTCCTGTGTTGATGTACAGTGCGTTGCGCATGTATTGCCGAGGTTCCACGGCGTCTAAGAACCAAGCGACCGACTCCATGCTGCCCATGGCCATCTTTTCACGATAATGGGTCGTGCCGGACATGTCTGTGGTCAACAGATCCAACTTGGAATCGTTGTTCAAATCGCCGAAGGCGGCACCCATCGCAAACCAGGGCGTGTGTGGCACGGCAGTCAACGTCACATCAGAAAACGTACCATCTCCGTTGTTCTTCAGAAACTGATCCGGATCGGTGAAGTCATTGGCAATATACAGATCGGGATATCCGTCGGCATTGTAGTCCCACCACGTGGCGTCCAATCCATGAAAATTGCCCGTAATATTGGCTTGTTGGGTCACGTCAGTGAATTTCAGCAAGCCGGTTTCGGCCAATTCGTTTTTGAACAAGACGTCAAACTGACCCGCCTTGGCGAATTTCTGTTCGCCCGAAGGAAGATTGATCACCATAGCCAGTTCTTGATGTTCCGGCGCCACATCATAATTGCCTGCAGAACCAACATACCGAATCTGCACTTCCTCCTTCGGTTCCAAGCGGTTGGTGACCAAGAACGCATCCAAGTCTCCGTCCAAGTCGTAGTCGGCAAAGACCATTTTGACGTTGGCACCAAATCGAGCCAATCCTGCGGCAAAGGTGACGTCTTTGAAGGTGCCGTTACCCTGATTCAAGAAAAGATGATTGTTGGAATGGTAAGCGCACACCCACAAATCCAGATGTCCATCGTTATTCACATCAATAAAAGTGGCTCCGGTGGTCCAATCATTTGCGGAAACCACTCCGGCAGATTCCGTCACGTCTTGGAACTGGAAATTGCCTTGATTGTGATACAGGCGTCCGCCGCCGTGAGGCCGAGTGAAATAGATGTCGGCCAGTCCATCACCGTCGTAATCTCCCACACACACTCCGCCACCCGTGAACCCGGTTTTCAATAGCTGGGCTTCATACCGATCTTTGGGTTTCCACTGATGTGCGAAATCGATCCCGGATTCAGCAGCGTCGACTTTTTGAAACAACGTGGCGGCCGATTCGCTTGCTGAACGAACTCGGAACGGTTGGACCGAAACCGGTTGTGTTGGTCCAGCGGGTTCGTTCGAATCAACCTGAGACACCAGTTCGTTGCGACAACCTACCAGCCATACCAACACCATCACGGCCAGAGTAGTAGCACCCAAACTTGTTATTAGAGAACGACCCATACTTGAACACCATATGTCAATTGGTTTCGATGAAAGCGCACAAAAAAGCTGGGAACGTCCAACTTGGCAGATCCCAGAAAGACAGTCTAGATTTTCAGCGTTATTCGGAACAAGTCCCAAAGGCGACTCAACATCGACAACGTCTTGTCCGTCTTTGCTCGCGATGCCGGGGTTAGACTCGATCAGACCGAGTTAATTCGTCTAACAATAGTCGCAGTCCTTTGGCACACACGCTGCTTGGCAAACTGGGAATGGGAGTCTTGGATTCGGCGGCTTGGGAAACATCCAAAGGGAGGTGTACGAACATCGCGTGGCAATTCAGCTGCCGCTGGCGAATCAAATGGTTCGAATAATACAGGGCCGCGTTGCACAAATACGTTCCCGCGTGATGCGATAAAGTGCATGGAATCCCCGCCTGGCGAAGTAGGTCGGCCAATCGAGCCAGATCGACTTGCGTTTGATACGCGTCCGGGCCGTTGGGGACCAGCGGGCCGTATTCAATGCCCTGCGCACCAATGCGTGAAGCAACGTTAACGCCCAGCTTTTCCAACGCGAGACTACTGGACCCAGGTGCTTGGCCTAAGTGCACCACGTGGGAAAATTCGTCCGTCAGGTCACTCTCCAATCGGTCGATCAACAACTGGTAGTCAACGGGATACAGCCGAGTGGTAATGGGCGGGTAGGTGGGCAGGTCTTTGGTCAATTCAACCAGTGCCAGCCAGCTGCTGTTGCGATGCCAATTATCGTAAGGTTCAAAGGCAGTGACTAGGATTCGTGACATCTGACAGTTCGTTCCGAGGTTTTAGTTGGCGCAGGCGAATTCAGTTAATCGTAGGTTGCCAGAATCGACAGCATAGCCATTTTGCTGAGCGAATCACGGCAAAACGTTGCAATTTTTCAACATTCAACCCGTCGAATGATTACGAACCGAACTCGCTATGCTGCAACCGGCGGCATCATGGGCCCCTGTGGCACGACGGAAACAACGACATTACATTGACTGGTGTGATCGTTGGATCGTATGAACCAGAAAATTCGCTGTCGAAGGCTGGTATTCGCCGAGCGAACTGGGGTTGGTGCGATCCTGAAAAGGTAATCGGTGTTCAGAGGAGTTCCGCAATGAAATCAATCCGCTTGTTGACGTTTTGCTTGAATCCCTTTTTCGCCTGCATCGTGACGCTGGCGTCGATGACGTCTCCTTCGCTGGCCGATGATGGTCCGCTTTTCCCCGACAAGAAGTTGGAAGCCGTGGTTCGCAAATACGTCTTTGAAAAACGTCACAATCAAGAACCGTTGACGGAAAAGGATGTCGAAAATATTTCTTCCATCGAAGGCAAAGGCCAAGGCATTACGAATCTAGCCGGCCTGGAAAAATGCTATAGCCTGCATCTGATTGACCTGGAAAACAATCAAGTCACGGATCTGACGCCGATTCAAGACCTGCAAAAACTTCAGTCGGTGAATTTTGCCAACAACCAGATCCAAGATATCAGCGCACTCGCCAAACTCTCCAACTTGCAATATCTACACCTGGCCCAAAATCAAATTCAGGATTTGAAACCGCTAGAGGAACTGACCAACTTGCGATCGTTATATCTGTCTGGCAATCAAATCCAAGACCTTTCGCCGTTAGCTTCGCTGTCCAAAGTCTGGACTTTGTACGTAAATAGTAATCAGCTTCAGGATATCAGCACGCTGGCCAAGCTCGGTTGGTTGTCTTCTTTGGATTTGCGTTCGAACCAGATTAGCGACCTGAGTCCTTTATCCAAATTGACCGAATTGAAGTATCTTCGCCTAGATGACAACAAGCTGTCAGACCTGAGCGTGTTGCTGGAAATGGCCAAACAAGACGCCACCGGGAAACAGCGGTTCGCCCCTTTTTTGCGAATCTATCTGGCCGGCAATCCATTGTCTGACGACGCTAAAACGCAGATAGACGAACTCCGCCAGCTTGTTTCCCAAGTGGTTGTCAAACCAACACCCTAGCGTTGGTAGCCTGTTCGTAGTCCCGGCTTCCGCCGGAAAGTACCTTGCTCTTCTTTTCCGGCTAAAGTCTGGCTAAAGCCGGGACTACGAACTTTTATTAAGGCAACACACAACGCACTCGATGGTTTTCGCTATCGCCAATGTAAACGGCTCCTCGCGGTCCAACGCAAATGCCATGCGGTCGATTCAGTTTGGCGTCGGAAGCAAACAGGGTGTCTCCGCTAAAGCCGCGTTGGTTCGGTCCGGAACCGGCCAGAGTGGTAATGCGCTGGTTGTCCAAATCAATTTGGCGAATGACTTGATTTTCCGTGTCCACTACAAAAACTTTGCCATCGGCTACGGCAAGTCCTTTGGGACCATTGAAGGTCGCGAACCGTGCGGGTCCGTTGTCGCCCGAATAGCCTTTTTCGCCCGTCCCTGCCACTCGATTCCAAACGTCGTTTTCCAAATCCAGCGTCCAGATGCTGTGTCCTTCGCGCAGTGCCACCCACAATGTTTTGTTCTGCAGGAAAAGTGCTCGTGGCCCCAAAACCGGCAACCCGTTCGCTCGACCATTATCGTTGGGCAACGTCCGTTGTCCGTTGCCGGCAATCGAATCGATTACGCGGCTCTGCAAGTGAATGCGGCGAATTCGATGATTTCCGATATCGGCAACGTAGATGTATTCGTCGGAAAGGACCAAGCTGTGCGGCTGGTTCAACTGTGCGAATCGAGCGGGACCGCCGTCGCCTTTGAAGCCTGGTTCGCCCGTACCGGCAATCGTTTCAATTTTGCCACTGGCTGCGTCGATGCGGCGCACAATATGATTCCGCATTTCAACAAAGTAGATGTCGTTGTTCGCAGCGAAGCGGATTTCGTACGGTTCGTTCAGCCGAGCGTGAATCGCGAGTCCACCATCGCCGGTAAAACCCGGTTCGCCAGTGCCGGCAATCACGGTCGTTCGATCATTTTCCAAATCAACTTTCCAAATCCGGTGGTTGGTCACTTCGCACACATACAGCATGTTGTGCGGTCCTATTTCCACGCCAAACGGATTGCCAATGTTAAGTCGCA
>JAGQOZ010000243.1 GCA_020426955.1 Planctomycetales bacterium | reverse complement strand
AATGAATGTTTTTGCCTTTCCGTCGCATCGGGAGGGGTTGCCCGTTGCTCCACTGGAAGCTGCCGCAACCGGAATTCCAACGGTAACGACGCGCTCAACCGGCTGCATCGACGCGGTAATTGACGGAGAAACCGGATTCGTCGTTGACGTTGGCGATGTTCAAGCATTGGCGAATGCTCTGATTCGATACCTACAAGACGAGAAATTACGCACTTCCCATGGGCATGCGGCTCGTGAGTTTGTTAAGAAACACTTTGATCAACAGACGGTTTGGAAGCTCATTGAAAGTGAGTACCGTTCACTATTGGCAGCTCGAAATTTGCCAATAGGGTAACGTCTTAAGCAATGACGAATCAAATAACGATCCTTGGGGCTGGTGGTCATGCAAAAGTGGTTGTCGATGCTGCTCGCTTCACATTTGATACAATTCGAATTCTCGATGACGCTACGGTTCGAATCGGAAGCTGCGTCGGCGGAATTCGAATTAGCGGGACAACAGCAAATGCGTTAATTGGAGATTTGGCGATAATTGCGATTGGGGACAACGCGACACGGCAAAGAATCGCCTCTAATATTCAGTGTTCATGGACATCCGTTGTCCATCCCACGGCGGTAATTGCAGAGTCAGCGAAATTAGGCGATGGCACCGTTGTTTTGGCGGGATGCGTTGTTCAGGCGGACAGTAGAATCGGACGTCACGTTATTTTGAATACCTGTTCATCGGTGGATCATGATTGTGTCATCGGCGACTTTGTGCATATCTGTCCTGGCGTTCATTTGCCGGGAAATGTTACTATCGGCAATGGTGTCTTGTTGGGCGTTTCAAGCACGGTACTGCCCGGTGTGCGTATCGGTGATGGCGCGACAGTCGGCGCAGGGGCGGTGGTAATCGATGATGTCCCGCCAAACGTAACCGTGGTGGGAAATCCTGCTAAGATCATTGATAGCAATCGAGATTGACGACATGGTAGACTCTACTACTGCTGATTTAGAGATAAAACCAAGTAGTGCATCGTTACACAGAAAACTGATAATTTCACTTGTCTGTGTCGTTGGCGGGTTCGCGCCGTTATTGGCTGCACATTTCTATGAACTTTGGTCACATACACAGTATCAATACTTTCCATTTGTTATTGCCGCGGTTGCATACTTGGCCTGGAACCGATCAAGCGAAGCTGCAATCGTTGAACGGAATTTGTCACCTTTTTTCGTCGCAGCACTAGTGTTGTTTTCTTGGATTTTGCTCGCGATTGGTGTCGCGATGTACGACGGATGGCTAGGTATGACTTCATTCATTATTGGGGCCGCTGCGGTTCTTTACGCTGTCTCTGCGCGAAAGCGAATCGTCAACCTATTTGGTATTTGGGCACTTTTGTGGCTCGTAGTTCCCCTTCCATTCGACCTGGATACATCACTAATACGATATCTACAGAATCTCAGTTCCCGACTGAGTAGCGCCATACTGGATTTGGTTCGCGTAAATCATTTGATGGCACAAAACGTATTGGAGTTGCCCAGCAAGCAACTGTTTGTAGACGAGGCCTGTAGTGGAATAGTTTCTGTAATGTCCGTTATTGCATGTGCAGCGATATATGCTGTCTGGCGTAACCGTTCGCTTTTTCATTCGCTGCTCTTGATTGGTGCGGGAGTATGTTCCGCGGTTGCACTAAATGTCGCCAGGATCGTGGCGATCGCGGTTGCCGAGGCCCGTTGGTCGTGGGACCTATCCGAAGGGACGCCACACGAAGTGTTAGGTCTGGTATTATTTACTATCACGTTTATTGCGATGCTCAGTACGGATCAATTTCTTTGCTTTGTGTTAGCGCCGATTTCGAATGCGTCGTCCATGACAAGCGACAATAGTTTGGTCAAACTCTGGAATTATTTCACAGATTTGTTTCGACCTGGCACCGGGGAACCTTTGGAACAATCGGAGGCGGAAGTAAGTGCGCCCGCAAAACAATATGCGTTACCAGTTGGCCTTGCTTTTGGCGCTCTCGGTGTCGTGCATCTGGGACTATGGGGCTTTGTTTCGTCTCCCGCGTACGCCACGATCGAACGTATTGACGCGTCTGAATCGAACATCTTGCCGGAGCAGATTGACGGATGGACAAAGCGACAATTTGAACAAGTCCACCGGACGGAAAATCAAGAATATGGTGAGTTTTCACGGTTGTTTCGATATCAGCACAGCTCGGGAATCGCTGCGATCGTATCCGTGGACTATCCTTTCCGTGGTTCTTGGCACGAACTTTCCTACTGCTATTTTGCTTCTGGCTGGGGGAAGGCAGACCGGAACGTGATTGCCGCTACGGACAATGGCAACGAATGGAATTATGTCACCGCCGACTACACGCGGCAGGACGGCAGAAACGCATATCTAGCCTACTCTATTTTTGACGCGTCAGGGCAAACGGTGTCACCGCCGACTGAACCACTTAGGGAAAAGGTTTGGCGTCGTTTAAGGCGGCGTGGGCCAAGTTCGACTTGGCCGGTTATGCTTCAAACACAAGTCTTTGTGGAATCGGCAAAGGAAATCACAGAAAATCAAAAAGAGGCAATCATTGACCTTTTTTTGAAATCGAGATCGTACATCCACACGGGATTGATTGAATCCAACGAATCGCAGCAGCTTGAATAGACACCAATATGACTGGACGTTTAGTAATTTCGATTGACGCCGAATTGGGATGGGGAAACCTAAAGTGGCACATCTCTGGCTATAGGAATAATTTGCGTCGAGTGCCTGAGGTCACCGATCAACTATTGGAGCTATTTCAGCAGCATGCTGTCTGTTCTACTTGGGCAATTGTCAGTGGAATGACGTTTGAAGATGCCACGTCTCTGAGGGATTTTATCGTCGAGGTAAATCATGTCGTGACATCCCCAACGCTCCAGTATGTCATATACGACGGAAAATATGATCCCAAGTGTTTCTTCATGCCGGGTCTAGTGCACAAACTGAAAATTCAGCCGAATGTCGAAATTGCGAGTCATACATTTACGCATTTTGAATGTGGCAAATCGGGCCAGGATCTTGAGCGATTCAAGGAAGAGCTGCGTCTGAGTGAAGTTTGGGAACGATCAAACGATTTGAAATGTACTTCAATGGTGTTTCCCTCCAATCGTTGGCATGCGCGCCATATCAGAGAATTGAAGAATTGGAATTTTCAGCAGTTTCGCGGGAATCCAGCAAGTTGGGCGAAAGATGCGAATCGGATGTCTCAGCGTATATTTCGGTTCGCGGATTCCCTAATAAATTTGTCGGGTCACCCCATAAAGGAATCTCCAGGGCACGTGCCAATTTCCAATATTGCGGCGACACGGTTCTTGCCTGCGACGTCTCGGTTTGCCCTTTTAAACTCGCTTAGAATTCGTCGAATCGTTGACGGAATGCGTAACGCTGCCGAATCTGGCACCATTTATCATTTATGGTTTCATCCACACAATCTGGCTGGATCGCAATCCGGACGTTTGGATTTAGTTCGTGCTGTGATCGAAGCGTTTTGCGAATTACGTCAGCGACATGGGATGGAATCAGTAACGATGCGCGACGCTGCCGAACGCTTGCGTTCCGACTGTACTGTCTCGCCGTGCTAGCAACACTCGATGACGCACCGAGTCGCCTGCAGAGGTTCTGCCGTGATTGGTTCCCCGATTGCGAATTACTTCAAGACCCAAACTACATAGGCTGGCGTTGCTTCGGTGATGACCACATCGGTTGGGGAACGCGATCACCCGATGGACTATCATTTGATAGTTTCCTAGGCCGTATTCCAGATCAATTGCGAGTCGATAGCGTCGCGTTTCCCGCGCAATGGTTGGTTAATTTATTCGTTGCACCTCATCAGCGATGTAAGTTTGAATCACTTCACCTATTCCACGACGCGATGAATTGGGACGGTATTAGTCTGTCGACCGGCGCTGGGCCGCAAATGGTTCGGCTGTACGAAGCGCTGAATTGGGTGCGAATCTCCAGTGTTAGTACTTTCTATATGCCGTTTCGACTTTCTCGCTTGTTGCGACTAGCCGAAAATAAAGGCCGCTCAAACGATGGCGTTCAAAGTTGGCTGCTGAAATCACCCATTAGTGATATGTGTTGCCAGGTTCGCGGTTGGATTAAATTTGGTTCGAAATCGCGATCGGACCGAGTACGCGATGTTGAGCCTCGTGATTTAGACCGACTTTCAAAGTATGCCCAAAAAGTAGCAGAACACCGACGAATCTCCACCAGTCGGTCTGAACAACGCCTGCGGAATCGATTGTTTGAGCGAATCGCAGGCGTCACACGTGCGTTGTTGTATGAGGTTGACGGAGAAATTGCAGGGTACGTTGTGTGCAAGTTTATGGAGGTACAAGGTGCGTCGAGATGGCTAGATGTGGTCGACGTTTGCACAGAAGATTCTGGTATCTTTAGAATGCTTCTAGTTACTGCATATCGCGAATGGCGAAATGTTGGCCTAGATTTTATTAGGATCCGAACATCGATAGATTGCGAAAAGAAATGGCTCCAAAGTATGGGATTCATCCAACGGACAATGCCGGTGTCGGATGACGTCTTTGCATATTCACGAGATGAAACAGTTCGGTTGGCCCTTCATGACGGTCCATGGTGGTTTTCATCTTGGGTCTCTGACCGATCGGAATACGGGCGAGACGAAGTTGATGGTTCTAAAGTCTTTATTCCAGGGAAATCGTGATGCGAATCTATATGTCACCGCCCGATATGTCCGGTAACGAGCGAGAAATGCTTTTGGACGCGTTCGATTCAAACTGGATTGCGCCACTTGGACCGCACGTGAATGCACTTGAGACTGAATTTGCAAAAGCAGTAGAAATGGACCACGCAGTGGCCTTGGCGAGCGGAACTTCGGCGTTGCACTTGGCGCTCATATTGATGGGCGTTCGACCCGGCGATGAAGTGTTGACGTCAACCTTTACGTTTGTTGCAACTGCGAATGCGATCACCTACGTCGGTGGGAAGCCTGTGTTTGTTGACAGCGATCGAACATCTTGGAATATGGATCCGAATCTGCTTGAAGCAGAACTCAAGCAGTGTGCAAACCGCGGTAAATTGCCAGCGGCGGTTGTGACGGTAGACGTCAATGGACAATGCTGTGACTATAATGCTATCGAACAAATCTGTTCAAAATTCGACGTTCCGATCATTGAAGATGCCGCCGAAGCATTGGGCGCGCGATACCACACACGAGCAGCCGGATCATTTGGAGAAATAGCGGCGTTTTCGTTTAACGGCAACAAGATCATTACAACCAGCGGTGGTGGCATGCTGGTAACGTCCAACAAGGAATGGGCAGATCACGCCAGATTTTTGTCAACGCAAGCGCGAGACGCGGCTGTTCATTACGAGCATTCGCAAATCGGCTACAACTATCGAATGAGCAATCTTTTGGCGGCAGTAGGTCGCGCGCAGCTTAGTCAGCTGGACGCTAAAGTTGCCAAGCGACGTGCCAACTTTCAGTACTACGAGGAACAGCTTGGCGGCATTGATGGTTTGGAATTCATGCCTGAACCAAATGATTTTTGTTCGACACGGTGGCTAACAGCGGTTCTTATCGACCGTGAAAAGAGCGACGGTGTAACGTGGGACGACGTTCGGCAAGCGTTGGCCGCGGAAAAGATAGAATCGCGTCCGCTCTGGAAGCCGATGCATCTACAGCCTGTATTCCGTGGTTGCAGATGCCAGTTATCCGGTGTGTCGGAAGATCTGTTTGGTCGGGGCTTATGTCTTCCAAGCGGATCGAACTTGACCGATGAGGACCTACAATTGATTACGAATATTATTAAGTCGCGATTTGGGTTATAGCCAGTTGTACAAATCAATCAGAAGTGGATTTCACATGAAAGCGTCAATAGCTAAGAATGTATCACCAAGTAGTACTGCAACAGACTTTCCGTCGTTGCAGGACAAATCCGCAGTCGTTGGTGTGATTGGCCTAGGCTACGTTGGGCTACCGTTAGTTCATGCGTTCATTCGCGGCGGATTTCGCGCGATGGGGTTTGATGTCGACCAACGAAAGATCGATGCCATTTCTGCCGGGAAGAGCTACATTAAGCACATTCCGGATCAGTGGATAGCGGAATGGACCGACGGTGAACGGTTCATGGCCACAGCCGATATGAGTCGCCTAAGTGAACCAGATGTCTTGATAATCTGTGTTCCGACACCTCTTACGGATAGCCGTGATCCGGATCTTTCATTCATCGAATCAACCGGAAAATTGATTGCCAAAGCATTACGTAAAGATCAACTGGTTGTGTTGGAGAGTACAACTTATCCCGGAACGACGCGCGATGTACTAGTCCCGATACTGGAAGAATCGGGTTTGAAAGCTGGAAAAGACTTTTACGTTGCGTACAGCCCGGAACGAGAAGATCCGGGAAACCCAGATTTTGCAGCCAGCAATATTCCCAAGGTGGTTGGCGGTTACGACGAGACTAGTTTGCGTATGGCCGAAGCGCTATACTCCAACGCGGTTGTCCAGACCATTCCCGTTTCCAGTTGCGAAGTTGCAGAAGCATGTAAAATTTTGGAAAACACCTATCGCAGCGTCAACATTGCCATGGTGAACGAACTGAAGCTGTTGTTCACTCGCCTGGGCATTGACATATGGGAAGTGATTGACGCCGCGAAAACGAAACCATTTGGATTTCAAGCGTTTTATCCCGGTCCCGGACTAGGTGGTCACTGTATCCCAATCGATCCGTTTTATCTGAGTTGGCTAGCCAGAAAGAATGAACTTTCCACACGCTTTATCGAACTTGCTGGTGAAATCAACACGTCAATGCCACGATACGTAATCACTCGGGTTGCCGAAGCGTTAAACGCAATGGCGAAACCGATACGTGGCAGCAAGATTTGCGTGTTGGGTGCCGCCTACAAAAAGGACGTTGATGATCCGCGAGAAAGCCCATCGTTCAAATTGATGGAACTGTTGCTGAATGCAGGGGCCGAGCTTTCCTACAACGATCCGTATGTGCCAACTTTGCCCGCAATGCGTCACTATGACCTTCCAGCTATGGAAAGCCAGGATTTGACTTCTGAATTTGTCGCGTCTCAAGACTGTGTGCTAATCGCAACAGACCACTCGTCGTACGACTATCAGAAAATTGTCAAAGACGCGCAACTTGTGGTTGATACTCGGAACGCCACAAAGGAAGTGCTTTTCGGCCGCGATAAAATCGTCAAAGCCTAGCTCGACAGCGCCAAATTTAGTTCGTAGTCCCGCCATTTGATTCTACTGGCGAATTCCGCCTAAAGGCGGGACTACCAACGACTTACGCTGGCAGAAAGCGTCAACGTGGCGCTCTCCATATAGAATCTACCGGAATATTGATTCGCGCACTCATCACCGGTATTGCCGGACAGGACGGCTGGTATTTGGGTTCGCTACTTCGTAGCAAGGGCTACAACGTAGTTGGGATGGTGCGAGAGCGGGGTGTGGCGTTAGCCAGTAAACGGCCCGACTTTCCAGAGCAGCCGCATTTTGATCGACTCTGCTACGGCGAACTCGCAGACGCCGGCTCCGTTCGCAACGCCATTGGCAAGGTTCGCCCGGACGAAATCTATCATCTGGGGGCGCAATCCAGCGTTGTCGCGTCTTTCTCCGCACCCGAAGAAACCGCCGATATCAATGCGATGGGGACGCTGCGTCTGTTAGAAGCGATCCGTCATCATCGGCTGGATTGTAAATTCTTTAACGCCAGTTCCTCCGAAATTTTCGGGAAGGTACAGGAAGTTCCGCAGACGGAAACCACTCCGTTTTGTCCTCGCAGCCCTTACGGCGTTTCCAAAACTTTTGCTCTGCAAATGACTCGCATGTACCGTGAAATCCACGGTTTGTTTGCGTGCAACGGCATTCTGTTCAATCACGAATCGCCCCTACGGCCCGATTCGTTTGTCACCAAGAAAATTACCAACGCGGCGGTGGCTATTGCCGAAGGAACTCAGCAAACGGTTTATTTGGGAAACCTGAATGCCGTGCGTGATTGGGGATATGCGGGCGACTACGTGCAAGTCATGTGGCGGATGATGCAACACGACCGTGGCGATGACTATGTGATTGCCACGGGTCGGATGACGACCGTCCGTGAATTTGCCGCAGCGGCGTTTAACGCGGTGGGAATTTCGCTGGACTGGAGCGGCCAAGGTGTGGAAGAACAGGGGATTGACGCGAATGGGATTGTCCGAGTTGCCGTGAGTCCCGAATTCTTCCGTCCGGCCGAAGTAGACGCGACCGTGGGTGACGCGTCGAAAGCCCATACCGTACTCGGCTGGCAACCAACCGTCGATTTGGATCAACTGGTGCAAATGATGGTGGCGGAGGCGCTGCGCGCCTAGGTCGCTGCGCTATTGAGGACGGCGTTCCGCCTAAGAGGTCGCTGCGCTGCGAGTTTCGAGGGACCTGTGTTGAGGACTTCGGGGCGCCGGTATCCGGTCGCTCTAGCAACTAGCAGTGAAGCGATCTAGCAACTCGAAGCGCAGCGATCTCAAAAACTCAATAGCGCAGCGCCCTCAACAGCGAAGCGATCTCACTAGGGCCCAACAGGTTGAAGAATCAGCAACGGGCCGCCCCGTTGGGGCTGATTCGCGTGGGAGGGGACAAATCCCAGGACGTTGTCCTGGGCTACACAACTCGCTGGGCCGTTTGGCCCGGGAAGAAGGCCGCTAAGCTATTGAGGCGTTCAAGTGGATAGCGCAGCGGTTCTAACAACTCGAA
>JAGQOZ010000242.1 GCA_020426955.1 Planctomycetales bacterium | reverse complement strand
GTCACGCCGATTTCCGTGTAGGTTCGATTACTGGTTTCTCGAGCCAGTTGAAATGTGATCACTCGTGTCACATCACCTTGCAATGCCAAGCGTTGCAAGTCGAACATCAATCGAGCGTGTTCGGCGTAGGATGCAGGAACGCCGACGGGTCGATCCAAATCTGGCAGCGTTTTCTCGTTCGTGTCTGCTTCAGCCTTTTGAATGCGCCGTTCGACTTCACGAATGGAATCCAAATACTGGCTTACGGTCTGCCGATCTTCTGGGCCCAACGTCTTCTGCAAACTGCTGATTTCTTCGGTCAGCGAATCCAATAAACTGGCTCGCCGACGAAGCGATTTCCGACGTTCCGCTTTTGTTCCTCCTTCTCCGAATAGACTTTCAAAGACCAGCCGAGGATGTGCTTCGGCGGGCAACGGTGTCGTGGGCGAAGACCACGACAAATTGTTTTGGTAGACACACGCGTAACCGTTGTCACATTGCCCCACCACCGAAAGCAAGTCCATGGCCATTTCCAACGAAGGCAACTGCGTGTCCGCGCCCAAATGTCGCGCGGCAATTTGGTCCACAGTCGTGCCGAGATGATAGTCGGTACTTTCGGTCCGTTTGGCTTTGGCGGCGCTTAAAAATGACGCGTTCGACGTCGCGTGCGTTCCCGGATAGGCGTTTTGCAACTCCAGGTTGGTGATCACGGACGTCTTGTGTTTGATGGGAGCCAAGGGCGAAAGCGTGGGCGAAAGTTGGTCCAACGTTTTGTCACTTTGAGGCGTCCAACGAGTGATATCGCAGCCCATCGGCATGTAGATGAATCCCAATCGCCGAAGCTGTCGTTTGTTGGCGACGGTTCTGGCCGTCGCGGTCATGGCAGGAATCATGGCGTGCAGCAATGGTAGGCTGAGTGCTGTGCCGGTGCTGCGAAGAAAGGTTCTTCGAGGTAACGCTTTTCGGCTGAACGTCATTTGGCTTCCCTCATTTGAAATGGCACGCTTTCGACAATGCCGATGATGATACTAGAAAACGAATAATCTTGTTCCGCAGCGTGACGTACTACTCGTCGAACTGCTGCTGCATCATTTGCTTCCAAACCTCGGCCCAGGCCGTAGGTCATTAGCTTTTCGGTCAAGGTCTGTACGAATTGTTCGGGACGCTGAAGCAATCCGGTCTCCAATTCATCAACGCCGTTGACTTCGGTCCCATCTGGCAGTGTACCACGAGCGTCAACGATCGATTGTGATTCGAGATCTCGCCAGCGTCCGACCGCGTCAAAATTCTCTAAGGCAAAACCAATGGGGTCCATCAAGTTATGGCAGACCGCGCAAGCGGCGTCTTCGCGATGCTGCGCCAAACGTTCTCGGAAAGTGACAGACTGTGACGCTGGACTGTCGTCCAGCGTGGGCACGTTAGGAGGTGGCGGAGGCGTTGGAGTACCGATGATATTTTCCAGCACCCAGTTTCCTCGAAGCACCGGCGACGTTCGATTCGCGTACGACGTTACCATCAGCACACTCCCGTGACGCAGCAGGCCTCCACGATTCGAATCATCCGGCAACGTGGTTCGGCGAAAGCGACTTCCGTACACGTGTGGAATGCCATAATGTTTGGCCAATCGTTCGTTTAAGAACGTATAGTCGGCGCTAAGCAGTTCCAGCACGCTCAAATCATTTTGGATGACATGCGCAAAGCATCGTTCTGTTTCCTGGCGAAACGCCTGTCGCAAGTTGTCGTCAAAGTCGGGATACAAGCGACTGTCGGGCGTAATGGAATCTAAGTTGCGCAGGTAAAGCCATTGGCCGACAAAATTGGAAACCAACGCATTTGCTTTCGGATTTTGCAGCATGCGCCGCACTTGCTGATGCAGTACCTGGGTGTCTCGCAATTGGTTTTGTTCGGCCAGTGACAATAGTTCGTCATCGGGAATACTGCTCCACAGGAAGAACGAAAGGCGCGACGCCAAATCAAAACTATTCACCAAATAGGACTGTTGCGACATGGCATCTGGCGGGTCCGTTTCGATTCGAAACAGGAACTTGGGGTGCACCAAAACGGCGCTGATGGCCCATTCAACGCCTGTTTCGAATCCACCTTCTTGATACCCTTCGCGGTAAAGTTGTAGCGGCCGTTCGACGTCTTCGTCTGAAATCGATCGACGGAACGCTCGACGAGCCAACTGTCGCAGGATTTCAACAGCACATGCTTCTTCATCACTTGGATCGTTTGGATATCGAACAAACACTTTCTGGCGACTTAGTGACCGCGATGGTTCGGCCGAGTCGTGCGGCCCGGTGACGGTCATTTGATAGACGGCAGGACCCAACCGAGGATGGCGGTACATGTTGTAATGTACGTTCAACGGTTGCCGTTTGGTTTCCAACACGGACGAAGGCTGCTTGATGAACGTCACGCCAATTTGATGTTGTCCAGCCGTTGCTGGAAAACGTGCGACCAGGTGTTGATCCACATTTTCGTGGGTGGCGAGGTCATAACCATCGTCGCTTTTCTTGCGGCCCGGAGGATCGACGTCAAAGGACTTGATGTGCGTTTGATCTAGCAGCAGTTCCAGTTGGTGCGATTCGTGCAAACCTTCTACGTGTTCGTCACGATCTCGAGTCAGTCGAATCCGAACTTCGTATTCGCCGTCTTGAGGGAAATGGTAGTCAAACAGTCCGCCGCCGCGAGTTCCCAGTGGAAGTCCGGCAACATGTTCTTCTTGAGTCACGTCGGGCGGGATGCGAAATGTCTTGCTCTCCGCGGTTCGATAAGAAGAGCCGACGGCCAACTTGCTAATCTTTTCAGCCGCCGACAGGTAGCGATTCACCAATGTTGGCGAAAGTTCACCCACGGTAATATTGTCAAACCCGTGACTGACTTCGTCGGCCGGCAACAGTGCAGTGGCATCGATCTGCAAACTCAATAAATCGCGAATCGCATTTTGGTATTCGTAGCGAGTCAACCGGCGAAACGTTGGCGTGCGACCAGGTCGTGGATTTGCTTGGGCCAGTTGATCCAGTTCCAAGGTTAATTGCTCAAGAAAGCTGTCTCGCTGCGAATCATCGGGTTGTCCAGCGTCGGGCGGTGGCATTTGTCCGGCGCCAACCTTCCTGACAATTCGCTCGGCCATTTGCACATCGATCGAGTTCTCGCCGAAAATCGTTAGATCAATTCGGCCGTCGTTTTCTCCTGAATGACAGTCAAAGCAGTGTCGCTGGACGAAATGTCGAACAGCCGAAGGTCCATCTTCAGTCCCTTCCGCGACAACCCCTTGGCACGCCACCATCAAAAGCAGGACACGAATCGCACGGTGGGAAGTCTCCATATTTTTACTCACTTGACTCTGCATTCCTGCAGTTTTACTTCGGGACGCCGGGTCGTCAGGGTAACCCGAATGGGATCGTCTTTGGTGATATTTTAGCGATCGAAAACGCAGATCCAAACCCATTCCGGATGCTGAATGCTGAAAACGGCCCAGCTTGGAAGTTGTGGTCCGAACTAAAAAAAATTCTCGTTCTCCGTCGGAAAATGCGATGCTGGTGGCTGGACGGATCTTCCCATTGGGAATAAAACCACGCTGCTGGTGTGTTTGTTTTTGCCGTTATTGCTGTTTTTTGGTGATATTTCTTTAACGTAATAAATCGAGTCAATCTATGTTTCGTCTTCGCGAGCGATTTTGTCGTATTGAGTCGTTGGAGCTTCGCAGGCTATTGGCCAGTGATTTGGCCGGTCAACTTGTGATAAACGAGTTTGTATCTTCGAACGATACTTCTCTGGAGACGCAGGTCCGGAGCACCATCGAGTCGGCGTTTGGAAGCGAAGTTCAGGCCCCGGATTGGATTGAAATTCGAAATCTCACGGCGGACGCCATTAGTCTCGATGGAGTCTTCCTTTCTGATAGCCTTTCGTCGTGGGACAAGTGGCAGTTCCCCGCTGACGCATCGATACCGGGCGATGGATACCTGGTTGTCTTCGCATCTGGGCTGGACCTAGTTGATTCCGGTTTAGACATCAATGGCTTCTATCATACGAACTTTAAGCTCTCCGCTGATGGCGAACCGTTGACTCTGCGAGATGCGAACGGGGAAATCATCCACGAACTTTCCGAAGTACCTGCTCAGTTGACCGATGTTAGCTATGGAATTTCGTCGTCTAACGCAGTTGGGTATCTGCGCGAGACAACACCTGGGACAGCGAATGGCGAAGTTTATTTAGGTGTTATCAGTTCGCCCGAAGTCAGCGTCCCACGAGGCTTCTATGATACTCCGCTCACTGTTTCCATCGTAGTTGATCCCATTGATGCCGAAATCCGCTACACGACGGACGGTAGCGAACCAACCGTGGATCACGGAGATATCTACGTTGATCCAGTGCAAATCAACACGACGACGACGCTGCGAATCGGCGCGTTTAAGACTGACTACTTGTCTCCGGCATCGGAAACATTCACCTATCTATTTGTTTCCGATGTGATCAATCAAACGGCACAAATTCCAGGCTTTCCATTTGGCGGTAGCGTCAGTGTAGGTGGTTCCGCTTCTGTTCCCCAAGATCAGGAAATGGACCCGAATATTACGACGGCTCCGGAATACGTGAACATCATGGACGATGCCTTGTTGGCAATTCCCACGATGTCCATTACCTCCAATCAGGCCGACATCTTTTCCGACCAGGGTTGGTATGACGGCGAAAGCGTGGAAAAGCCTGTTTCGATTGAGATCCTGTATCCATCGAATCCGGCGTCGAATCAACAAGTCAACGCCGGCATTGAATCGCATTCGCACAACCGTCTCAAGCGTTCGCTACGCCTCTCGTTTAAATCCGAATATGGTCCATCGACGTTTGAAACCGACTTCTTTCAACAAACGCCCGGTGAAGTCAATTCGCAAACGGTGAACGTAAATTCAATTGTCTTACGTGCGGGAAATAACCGCAGTTGGGCTCGAATTTTCAATCCTGGCAGCACGACGTACACGATTGACGAATTCTATCGAACCTCGCAGATCGCCATGTCGGATTACGGCATGAAAGGTGGGTTTGTGCACTTGTACATCAACGGCGTCTATTGGGGATTGTACAACCCCGTTGCCCGAGCTGACGATGAATGGAATGCCGAACAATTTGGCGGTGCCGCCGAAGATTGGTACACCTTCAATCATGGCGGCGATCTTTCTGGTGACCCCGTTCGAATGAATTATTTCATGGATACGGTCGTCGAAAAGGATATGTCGCAGCTAGAGAACTATCTGGAGTTGCAATCTTATTTAGACACGGACGCATTTGCCGACTACATCATCCTGGCCATCTACACGTCATTGCAAGATTGGCCCAAGAATAACTTTTACGGTGCGCTGCGCAACGACACGTCTGAATTAGGGGCTTCGCTACTTCGGTTTATGGCCTGGGACGGCGAATGGTCATGGTCAGAAGGATTTGAGCCCGGTTTTAGCGTTACAGGGCGAGCGACGATTCCATCGGCGCTGGTGTCTTCGGCGCCACCACCCAATTCAGCGATTGCCAAGATTTGGCATTCGGTTAGAACGAGTCCGGAGTTTCTGACAGCGTTTGCAGACAGAGTAAATCTTCATTTGTTTAACGGTGGCGCTCTTTCGAACGAAGTTGCGCTGCAACGATGGGAAGACTTGAACAATTATGTTCGCGAAGCTGTTGTGGCAGAATCGGCGCGCTGGGGCGATTCGCTTGAAACGCTGGGGTACCCGACTCGGACTCGTGATGATGACTGGCAATCCCAGTACAACTGGATGGTGAGTCTCATTACCGGAAACGATCAGTATCTAATTGATGCGGCGCGCGCTGATGGGTTGTATCCGAATTTAGATGCGCCAGAACTATCTCAATTCGGCGGAGTGGTTGACCAACTTGTAACCATTATCAATCCCAATTCCGAGGGCACCATATATTACACATTGGATGGTTCGGATCCGCGAGAATCAGGCGGCACCATTTCGTCAAACGCAATCGTGCTTAGCTCTGGAACCGAAGTCCCGTTTCTTCCTGGAGCCAGCACATTGAGTGCTCGTATTTGGAGCAACGAAACTTGGTCCGCGATTACCCGAGCAAGCTTTACGAAGCCGGCACCATTCGAATTTGTGATTTCCGAATTGATGTACAATCCGCCGGCGTCCACTGCCGCAGAAGTTGCCGCTGGTTTCACGAATCAAGATCGTTTCGAATTTGTCGAAATCACCAATACCGGTACGATTCCAGTTCCGTTGAACGGGTATTCTTTCTCCAGTGGTATCGAATTCACGTTTCCCAATGTCATTTTGGACGTCGGGCAACGCGGCGTGGTTGTTTCTAAGACCGCTGATTTTCAATTTCGATACGGTACGGACGCCACTGTGCTTGGCGAATTTGCTGCCGGGAAGCTGGCGAATGGCGGAGAATTAGTCGAAATCTCGGATCCGTTAGGCCAAGTCGTTGTCAGTGTAGACTTCCAGGATGGTCCTTTATGGCCGATCGCGGCTGACGGTGCCGGTGCGTCATTGGAGCTCCGTAATGAGACGACGGACGCCCAGGAATTGTCGAAACACTACGCTTGGCAAAGCAGTGCTAACTGGGGAGGAAGTCCCGGGCTTCCCGCGTCTGTGCACGAACCCGTCCTGATCGACCGTGTCACCGTCACAACCAGTATGGATTCCATCACACTTGTCAATCAATCGTCGCAAGCGATCGATGTTTCTGGCTGGTACCTCAGTGACGACGAAAGTCTGTTGGGCAAGTTTTCTATTCCGGCGAATACCCTGATCAGCGCTGGCGAGTCGTGGACGGCAACTTCGACGTTGTTCAATCCCACTCCAGAAAGTCCGGAGCCAAATCACTTCGACCTCAGCCCCTTCGGCGGGCAAATCTGGCTTTCGAAGCCGAATTCTTCGCATTTGGAATTTGTGGACAACGCTACGTACTCGGCGATCCCGGAAGATACCGCGTTTGTTCGATTGCCCGCGACGACGGCGATATTGACGCCAGAGACCGGAATTCCGTCTGACAATGGTATGTTTAGCGTGTTCCTTTCCGAAGTACATTACCACCCAGCGCCATTACAAACATCAACTTTGGATTTGCTGCCCAGCGCCGGCCTGTCCGATTTTGAATATGTGAAGATTCACAACTCAACAGCGAACAGTGTTGATATTTCGTCCTGGCAATTGACCGGGGGGATTGAATTCACATTCCCCAGTGGAACGATCTTGCCAGGCAACACGTCAGTACTGGTGGCATCGCTAGACCCAACCACCAATCCAGAATGGGAAACGGCATTCCGCAACGAGTATTCGCTCCACGGCGATATCTCCATCGTCGGAGGTTGGACCGGTTCGCTCAGTAATAGCGAAGATCAACTGGAATTGCAGACGCCGGAGTTTGTAGATCCATCGCAACCCACGGTTACAAGTTTCGTTACGGTGGACGCAATTCTATATAGCGACTCTGGAACTTGGCCCATTTCGGCGGATGGTTTCGGGCATTCCCTTCACCGAGTGTTGCCGGCGCAAATTGGTACAGACTATTCACAGTGGCACGCCAGTCTACCCAATCCAAGTTCCAACGGTGGAATCACGGGGCAACTAAGTCAAACGATTACACAGAACGAAACTGACTTGATTACTGGCCAGTTGTTGGTGTTCGGCAACGAAACTGCCACGTTCTCTGCCGTTGGGCCGGTACAAGGTTTGTTTGGCGAATTCACGCTCTTGACGTCTGGTGAATGGCAATACCAGCTAGATCTTTTGTCCGCTCAGTCGCTTCCTCGCGATGCGACCGGCATAGACTCGTTTGATGTCTCGGCCGATGGTGGTTTGGGGTTCGCGACGGTTCGTATTCAAGTCATTGGCTTGAACGATCCGGCTAACATTGGCGGCGATATTTCAGGAACCGTCAATGAAGACCAGACCGCACCATTGCTTGGCCGGCTTGCCGTGTTTGATCCCGACTCGGGTGAATCAGCGTTTCAGCCCCAGTCAGCTTTGCCAGGCGATTTTGGTGTTTTTGACATAGCAGCTGACGGATCGTGGATTTACACGCTAACCAATGACAGTGTGCAATTTCTACGTACCGGCGAAACTGAATTTGATTCGTTTACTGTAACGACCGTCGGAGGTGACACCGCGCAGGTGACGATACAGATTGACGGAATGGACGAACCAAACCAGGGTCTTTCCGTATTGTTTGTGGCTGCTTCTTCGGCGCCTCAGGGCTATGAAGTGACGTTGGTGAATCATTTGAGTGACCAGGGCCATACGGTTTCTGTACTAGACGATAGTCTTGCCACGTCAAATTCGGCGGATGGATTTGATTTGATCTACATTTCGGAAACGGTCTATTCGGGAGCGGTTGGCAGCAAGTTTACTTCGTTGTCGATTCCGATCATCGTTGCCGAAAGTTGGTTGTTTGATGATCTGCATATGACATCGAATCAATCGAATCAGTATGGTGCGGTGACATCCAATGGCGTGCATGTGGTTGACCTGGGTCATAGTTTGGCGCAAGGGTTGTCGCAAGCGAATTTCAATCTTTACACCAGTGTTGCGAATGTTGGTTGGGGCATCCCGTTACCGCAAGCGGTTATTGCGCATTTGGCCAGCGACCCGACAAAAGCCACGATCTTTGCGTATCAAGCAGGCGACCTGCTGGCGGATGGTTCCGTTGCACCCGCGGCAAGAATCGGGCTGTCCATTTGGAGCAACCCGACGTCGGAAGTGTTGACCGTTCTGGACAATGCCGTGCTGTGGGCCACC
>JAGQOZ010000241.1 GCA_020426955.1 Planctomycetales bacterium | reverse complement strand
ACAATGTCCGCATGACCGTCGCCATTGACATCGCCCGTGGCGGCGTTGGCGTATTGCAGATTCGACAATCGCTGCGTTTCGTACGAACCATTTGCCGTAGAAATCGCCACGTCCACTCGATCACCCGTCAACACAAAGTCCAACAGGCCGTCGCCGTTGAAATCGACGCTGGCCGGTTCTTGGTAACCCGCAAACGTTCCAATGGTCTTGTGCGAAAGAAACGTGCCATCCAGATTCCACTGCAAGGAAAGCAGCGTTTGCGAATCACTTCGCACGCCAACCAAGTCGATCGCGCCATCACTGTCGACGTCCTGCGGCGAATGGAAATTCCAGATGGTGCTGAGCCGAGTGGTGGTGGCGTCGCCCAGCTTGTTGTCGGCACCGACCGACCAATGCACAATTTTGCTGCGTTGGCTGCCAGTGGCCATCATGGCCAAGGTCGCTTGTCCGCTACCGGCAAAGTCGCGAATGAAAACGCCGTTGACAATACCGGTTTGCGTATCGGAGAGATTGATGAATTCGCCCGATTCGGTGGAAAGCAAGATTTCGATCACCGTCCGCTGCGATTCATATTCGCCGGTCGCAATCACCACGTCCATGCGGCCATCCCCGTTTAGATCTCCGGCGTCACTGTAGGACCAACTATTCCCAACAGAAAAACGCGTCACGTCGGCGGCGAACAACGCATCGTCTTGCATACGCAGCGTATTGACCGCGTCTTGTTGTACCGCCGAAATATCCAGCCGTCCATCTTGATTGGTGTCTGACAAAAGCAGTCGCTGAGGTTCCGGCGTATTCAACCGAATCGCTGGTTCGAACGTGTTGCGATCATTGGCCAATAACACGGAAACACCTCCGGGACCATTGCCGTTCACTGGATGATGAAACGTAGAATGGTGTCCAATCACCATGTCCAGCGAACCGTTGTTATCGATATCGGCCAAATGCACTTCGCTGGGAACGCCCAACGTTTCATAATGGCTTGCTTCGTGGTCGAATGTGCCGTTACCTTGCCCGGGATAGATGGCCAGCAATGTTTCTTCGTGAATTTGATGTCCGACAAACAGATCCAATTGACCATCGGCGTTGATGTCATGGAATTCGATCATACGAGCGAACGTGGCGTCGGTAATTTGATCGGCTTCCGTTTCAAAGATGCCGCCGTCATTAGCAAAGATGCGTACCGATGATTCGTCGGCCGCTGCCAAGTCCATGTCACCGTCGGCATCCACATCTCCCAATGCCACCAGCCACGCATTGGCGCTTTCGCCGTACTGAATGGCAGCTTGAAATGTGCCATCGTTGTTGCCGTTGAATACAGAAATCCGACTATTGCCTACCACCAAATCTACAGCGCCGTCATTGTCGACATCGCCCACCGCCAGGGAAGTGGCGGCGGTTGAAATGCGCTGCGTCTGGGTTAACGCAAACGGATCTTCCGACTGTCCTAACAAGATGAAAATGCTGGTGGTGCCGGCTGCAGCAAAGTCGGCAATGCCGTCCGCGTTGAAGTCGGCGCTGGTGACGATTTGGATCTTTTCAGACAAACGTACGGTCGATTCGGAACGAACGAATTGGCCATTGTGGTTGATGGCAAACTGCAGTCCCGCTCGGTTCGAACTGCCGAACACCAAGTCCTGATCGCCATCACCGTCCAGATCGGCAAACGTGCTGCCCGAATAGTAATCGTCAGCGGGCAATTCGCCGCTGCGAATCGGACCCGCAAAGGAAATGGCAGTTTCGTTTAGTACGTCTGCCGTCAATAATTGCCGTGACTCGAGTTCCTGTAGGTGAAGTCGACGAGCTTTCATGAGTGTATCCTTAACTGTTGCGCGAATGTCGTTTGCTGGAAGCCAATTCGAACCAAGCAATCCTTCAGAATATCATGCTGCCCAGTAGACGTATACAAATCCGTTTCCCAATGCCCGAATGGTAACGATCATGATTCACCCAGGAACTATTTTTCGTGGCAAAGATTTTGATCAATTGGAAAGATTCTTCGCATTCAGAGAATTCGCCAGAAGAACGGCAGCTAGAGATCGTCGCCAACGGCCGCTAGACTGTGTGTCAACTAAATCTGTTGTCATTATTGAACAAAGGTGCGTATGCGAAACTTGTTGATTGATTCTCATCTGGACCTGGGCTGGAACGCGGTTTCGTGGAAGCGAAACTTGCATCTACCATTGGACGAACTCAACGAGTCCGAAGCCAACATGGATGACTTGTTAGGACGCGCCGCGGCGACCATTTCGTTTCCAGAAATGCGGAAAGGACGAATCGGCATTTGCTTGGCCACGCTGATGGGCCGAGTCCCCTATGGTGGTCCAAGCCAAGTGCATGGGAACAGTCTGGATTTTCCGCACCACGACAACGCCTACGCTTTTGCGTTTGGACATTTGGCCTATTATCGAGTGCTGGCGGCGCAAGGCATGGTCAACCTGATTCAAGATTCTGAGCAGTTGCTGCAAACCGCCAAGTTGTGGCTGGATTCGGCCGATGCGACGAACCTGCCAATCGGCATGATTGTGGCCATGGAAGGTTGTGACGCTATTGTCCAGCCCGACCAAGCGGAACATTGGTTCGAACAAGGCTTGCGAGTGGCCAGCTTGGTGCATTACGGACAAAGTCGTTACGCCACGGGGACAGGATTGGAAGGTCCCGTTTCGACTGACGGCAAAAAACTGTTGGCCGAATTTGAACGATTGGGAATCATTTTAGACACAACGCATCTTTGCGATCAAAGTTTCCAAGAAGCGTTGGATTGTTTTTCAGGGCCAGTGTTGGCGAGCCATCAGAATTGCCGTTCGCTGGTTGCGGGGCAGCGTCAGTTTCCCGATTCTCAAATTCAAACGATCATTGATCGCGGTGGTATTTTGGGAATTGCATTCGACGCTTGGATGCTGCATCCAGGTTGGCAACGAGGCAAGACCGTAGCGGAAACTACTCCGCGCAGCGTGGTCCAAATTGACGCTGCGGCCAACCACATCGACCACATTTGTCAACTGGCCGGCAACTGCCAACATGTGGCGTTCGGCAGCGATCTGGACGGTGGCTACGGCACCGAACAAACTCCGACCGGCCTGGAGCGAATTTCTGACTTGCAAAAGTTTGACGAAATTTTGACCAAACGAGGCTATTCGTCTACAGACATCGACGCCATTTTTTACGGCAACTGGCTCCGCTTCTTTTCAGAACACTTGCCGAATTAGGCACGTTTGCCATTCGAATATCGAAACGCAAAGTGCTTGAAAGGTTCCGCTCGTTGACGTTGTTTGCCCAAAAACAATGTCGGCCCGAAAAAAGTTGTGTTTTCTTTTCGGACCATGTCGATTGGTGCTCGGCCCATTCGACTATTGAATGCAAGTCAGGATATTGACCTAAGCAAAACACACGTACAGAGGATCGAAGCATGAAAGTTGCTGTCTTCGTCAAAGCGACGCCAAGTTCGGAGGCCGGGACACTGCCTAGCGAGCAGTTGCTGGCGGAAATGGGAAAGTATAACGAAGCTCTAGTGAACGCTGGGGTCATGAAAGCGGGCGAAGGATTGAAGCCGAGTTCGCAGGGTGCTCGAGTTCGCTTTAGCGGCGCAAGTCGAACTGTCACCGACGGTCCGTTCGCCGAGACGAATGAATTGGTCGCGGGATTTTGGATGTGGGAAGTTGCTTCGATGCAAGAGGCCATCGAATGGGTTAAGAAATGCCCGAATCCAATGGTGGAAGATTCTGAGATCGAGATTCGTCCTTGCTTTGGCATGGAAGATTTCGCGCCCAGCGATCCCACGGGACAACTCGGCAGCCAGGAACAGGCGCTCGCCGAACGCGTCAGCGGCATGTCCGAAGACGAAGCGGCGATTCGACGATTGATTTCGCGTTGGTCCGCTGCATTGGAAGCGAAAGACCTGGACGGAATTGTCGCTGACTATGCCGACGACGCCGTTCTGTTCGATGCCGTTCCGCCATATAAGACCATTGGCAAGCAGGCGATTCGTCAGGCATGGGCCAATTGCCTGCCGTATTTTCCGGAACAGTTCAAGTCGGAACATCGTGACATAGTTATTCACGTCACCGGTGACACGGCCATCATGCACGCGGTGCATCACTTCCTGCCAACGCCTGCGGACCATCCTTGCGGCCAAACATGGATGCGAGTTACCGTGGGCTACCGCCGGTTCAACGGAAATTGGAAATCGGTCCACGATCATGTTTCGATTCCATTCAACCCGATGGACAACCAAGCGTGGTTCATTCGCGATCCGAACACAGTCGACATGCCGAATTATGGCGAGTCGTGTGGTGGTTGAACGGCTTGCGTTTTTTGGCGTCGCGTCGTTTCGGTAACTCGCTGCCCATGTTTTGAAGTTGCGTTTTTTCATAGCCCGACACGTAAGTGAGGGAAGATTGATCGATTCTGAAGTCCCTCGCTGGCGCTACTGACGCTTTGGGCTACGATTTTCCGCCGAAAAAAAACACACACGCAACTTCAAAATGCCCAAGCGAGCGAAAGACAAGCGTCTCCGCATTCATGCAAGAAACGGCTTATGCAAAAACGACGCAACGACGCCATTCAATACGTGCGCTAAACGTAGCAAATCTCAATACTGTCTATTCGAGTCGAAAGATCATGACAATCGCCAAAAATACAATCTGTCTTTGGTATGTTCGCGACGCTCAGGACGCCGCGACATTCTATGCGAATACGTTTCCCGATTCGTCGGTCGGCGCGGTTTCGCTTGCGCCGTCTGACAACCCTTCGTGTAAGAAAGGCGACGTCTTGACGGTCCAGTTCACGGTTATGGGTATCCCTTGCCTGGGGCTCAACGGCGGACCGGGCGTTCAACACAATTGGGCGTTTTCGTTTCAAGTCGCCACGAACGATCAGGCGGAAACCGATCGATACTGGGACGCAATCGTGAGCAACGGCGGTCAGGAAAGCCAGTGCGGTTGGTGCCAAGACAAGTGGGGAATCCATTGGCAAATCACCCCGATCGCCTTGACGAAAGCAATTGCCAGCACAGACACTGCTGCTGCGGCACGAGCGTTCGAGGCCATGATGCAGATGAAGAAAATCGACGTGGCGACGATCGAGAGGGCGGTTCGCGGTTAACATAAATGCGTTTGCGAGCTGCATGACTAGGTGAATTTACCAACACGAAAGAAACTGATATGCCAACCAAAGTACAACGTATAACAGGCTGGGTGCTGACCGGATTGGTTGGGCTCTTTTTGATTGGGGCCAGCGGTATCCCCAAATTTATTGACTGGCCGGGCAAGGCGGAGATGATGGCCAAGCTGGAAATTCCCATTGAGCTGTTACCGACACTCGGTATGATCGAAATCGCCGTAGTGATTCTCTTTTTGATCCCGCGAACGGCGTTCTTCGGCGCGATTCTAACCACCGGCTACTTAGGCGGCGCCGTCTGGGCTCACTTACGAGTCGGCGATGCTTGGTTTTTTCCGATCATCATCGGCGTGCTGATGTGGCTGGGACTGGCATTACGTCGGCCATCGATATTCAAACTGGTGACATCGTCAACCGATACATGGTGCGAAACGTCCAGCGGTTAAACCAAGTTTGGCTCATTCGTCCGGGATTTGATCGGCTAGGGCGAACAGCCGAGGAATGAATTGGCGCATCGCGCGAGCTCGATGACTAATCATTTTTTTTACGAATGCACCGAGCTGCGCGAATGTTTGGTGATATTCGATGATTTCGAAAATGGGATCGTAGCCAAATCCACCGGTCCCCGCGTATTCGAAGCGAATTCGTCCGTGACATTCCGCTTCACAATCAATGTGCACTTGGCCGGTTGGATCGGCCAGTGTGATATGGCTGACGTAATGTGCGGTGCGTTTTTCTAACGGCAAATCGCCCAGTTCTTTCAGCAGTTTCTGGTTGTTGGAATCGTCGGTGGCGTTGGAGCCAGAATACCTGGCGGTGTAGATGCCGGGTTGGCCATTCAAGGCGTCGACCAACAGCCCGCTGTCTTCGCCAATCACCCAACGGTTCAAGTGTTGGGCTTGTTGAACGGCTTTCAGGCGAGCGTTCGCGGCAAACGAATCTCCGTCTTCAACCACGTCGATTGCATCCGGATGGTCTGCCAGCGTGGTGAGTGCGAAACCGTAGGGCTCAAGCAACTGCTGGAGTTCGAGCCCTTTCTTGCGATTTCCCGTACCTAGAACCAATGGTTTCATGAAGTTAAACTACCGAAAAAGGCCTCGTCGTTCATTGGCATAGTCCGCCGCCACGGACGGTCGCGGCACTTCAATGGGCCACGGCTGCGCGTCAAAAAACACGCCATCCAGTTTTCGACGTTCCGGTTTCCCGCCGGCCAGTCCCTGCCGATTTTGCACTTGCGCGCCAAATCTTTGAATGACGTTCACAATCTGGGGATTCATTTCATCTTTGCCGTCGGGCAGTTTGCGAGTTGCCCAATCAAAGCTACCGATGGTAACAATACTTTCGTGGCGATCGTGAAATTCGTAAGCTTCGACGTTCCGTTTTCGCAACGCCACGGTCAACCGATGTGCTTGATCTGCCGCTTCTTCTAGCTTACTTTCGAACGAACCGTTGCCTCGTTCCAAACTAGCAATCTTCTTTGGATCCGAAACCACTCGGCCCGTAAACGAAGCAACTCGAACGGTGTACGCACCCTTACAGTCTAGCAGACTGTATTTCACATTTTCATTCATCTTCACCACAAACGAATCCAATCCGGTGGGCGCGTATGCTTCTCGAGGCAGCGCGGGATTGGGCACCGCGAACGCTCGACCCATGGGGCCTCGTTCTTTTTTATCTTTGTCACTGGTGATTCGCTGTTGTAACGCTCGTAGTCCAGCAAATCGCAGCGTCGAATCTTCGTTGATGCCGGTCAAACAGGTTGGCTTGGCATACTTGACGGCATTCATCGCCTTTTGCAGATCGGGATCGTCTACAGAACTGAAGTCGCCCACAAGAACGGCGTATTCGGTGAATTCGGCGTCTTGAACGTATTTCATTTGGCCTCGTAAAACGCTTCCGGTGCGAGTGATCCCGTCTACGGGTTGTGAAAAGTCATACGCCTTGCTGTGAACATAGGCCTTCAACTTGTATCGCTGCCGCAGTTCCGTGGCCAATTCGATGGCATCTTGTTCGGCACCATCTCCGGCAAACGAAGAAGCGAACACCATCCACGGCCCATTGCTGTCTGTCAGCTGCAACGAATTCGCCTTTTCATTGGCCGTTGATCTTGGCTTGCGAAAGCTAATCTTCTCCCAAGGTGGAGCAGCCAGACTGGCCGTCGCACTTGCGACTAGGATCCCTGTCACTAGGTAAAAGCCATATGCCCTGGCGGTCATGTTCGACTCCTTTTCAGTTCGTTCGTACCAGAAACGTCTCTTGTGCAATGACACGCGCCGCGGAGTGTAAACGCATTCGCAGAAAGAAAACAAGCGAAATTTATTTGATATCCTTTGATAGCATTGGCAGCCGTTGTCGGCGAATTTCATCGCGGAAGAATCGGCTCGAATAACCCGATATTTCCGCCGCAAGAGTGGTTTTCACGGCGGCGAATCTGTTCTCCGGATCGCAAATCTGCGACAAATGTCGCCGTGTCCGTCTTGGGATACGGGGCTACGCAAAGAATGTGGATGGCCTATGCCGCTTGCCGTAGGTAAAAAACTGGACGAATGACCGTCGGTCAGATTCTTGACGCTCACGTGAGGGGACGGGGACAGAAAACGACTTCTTTGGCAGTTTGACCGTGGCACCAGCAGCCAAAATGCGTTAGCAAAGAGAAGTCTTACTGAGTTTTTCCATTTGCGTACGCCCTGGGTTAAGATTGTTCCGGATTCAAGAGGTGGCTTGTCCAACTAAAAACGTTCGGAAGGAAACTATGCGTTTTCCAGCTAAGAGTTCTTCGTCTTTAAACTTTCTGAGTTTGCTGACTGCATGGACGCTGATTTTCATCACTGCTTCAGATCTGTCCGCCGCCAGTTTCTTGGACGCGGAAAAGCTGTTTCATACTGGTCAGTACGAGTTATGCTACGAATTGTGTTTGGGCGAATTCAATCGAGAAGTTTGGAACGATCGCTGGCCCACCATGGCCATTCGCTGCGCCTTGGTCTTGGGAAAATATCCCGAAGCGAAGGACATCTATGAACGTTCGCAGAAACGATTTTCGTCCAGTTTAAGCTTGAAGCTGTTGGCGCGTGATGTCTATCGCTTCACCGGTTCGCCCGATCAAGGACAAGCCGAATGGGCTGCCGTTTTCGAAATGGTTCGCAAAGCGTCAAGGCGTTATTCTTCCGCTGCTGATCAAGTTCAACTGGGACGCTATTTCTTGGCCGAAGGTCGCGACGCCAAGCAAATTTTGGAACTCTTCTACGATACCGTTCGCAAGAACAATCCCAAGTATCCAGACGTCTATACTGCGTCGGCCGAATTGGCCATCAGCAAACACGATTACGCCTTGGCTGCGCAAATGCTGGAAACGGCGGTTTCGCTGCAGCCTTCCAATCCTGATGTCCATTTCTTGACCGCGCTGGCCTTTGCCGAAAGCGATTCAGAAAAAGCAACTGCCTCGCTGCAAGAAACTCTAAAGCTCAACCACAACTACGTAGACGCTTATTTGCTGCAAGCGGAACGAGCGATCGATCGAGAAGACTATGACGCGGCGGAGATCTTGTTGCACCACGTCTTGACCATCAATCGATTTCATCCGCAGGCCTGGGCCTTGCACGCGGTGATCGCTCATTTGCAAGGACATT
>JAGQOZ010000240.1 GCA_020426955.1 Planctomycetales bacterium | reverse complement strand
GACGTTTGCATCATTGATACGGCTGGAAGATTGCAGACACAGGTCAATCTGATGGACCAACTGACCAAGATTCGCCGAGTCATCTCGAAGCAGATCCCGGACGCGCCTCACGACGTCATTTTGGTTCTGGATGCCACAGCGGGACAGAACGGTTTGAGTCAAGCCAAAGGGTTTTCGGACGCCGTACAATGTACCGGCATTGTCTTGGCCAAACTGGACGGCACGGCGAAAGGCGGCGTGGTCATTCCCATTCGACAGCAATTCGAAATCCCAGTTCGCTACATCGGCCTCGGCGAACAGCCCGAAGATTTTGCGCTGTTCAATCCTCAAGAATTTGTGAACGCGCTGTTCGCGAATTAGTCTTCGCTAGCACACGCATCGCTCGAGCGTGAACACGGAACAAGAGTCACAACCGTTACCGTCTACCAAAATCGGTTGTAATAAGAGATTGGGATGCGCAGATTTTGTCATTCCAGGTGAATCCAACGGTTGTTCACGTCGATCAGAAATAGCAGGCGGAGCGTGAATCGGAGTGTCTTTGCGAGTTCCCGATTCGAAACTGAAATTGACATTAGGACAGTCACGTCTGCAATTCAGCAGCAGTCCTGCACCTCTGCCGGAGCTAATGCTATCGATGAAAACGATTCGTCTTTGTGGCTCGCTAGCCGCATCCGTATTATTCTTCCCCGTTTCCTTGTTCGCCCAATCAGGTCTCGCAGCCGCGCCAATGGTGCAGCGAGCTCACGCAGTGGTTCCAGCCAATGCACCGGCGGCAGTTGCTCCTGTCAACGGCACGGTCCCTGTTGGTTGCGAACCAGGGACCTGTTCTTCGTGCCTTCCAGCTTGCGAACTCGGTGACGGATGGTCACTGTCCGATGTCTTGTTGGGCGAAGAAAGTTGCGTCAGCGTTGGAGGCTGGATTTCTGCGGGCTATCATTCCGACGACAACGGATTGTTCAACAAGCATGCCGACCGTCTGAACGTGCACCAAGCGTGGTTGTACCTCGAGAAGGCTGTCGATACCGAAGCAAATTGTGTCGACTACGGTTATCGAGTGGACATGATGTACGGCGTTGACGCTGCGGACACACAGGCATTTGGCAATAATGCCGGCGAATGGGATTTTGCCAATGGTTGGGACCATGGTATTTACGGCTGGGCACTACCTCAGGCATACGTTGAAATTGCCGGCCAAGAACTCTCAATCAAGGCCGGACATTTTTACACGTTGGTCGGATATGAAGTGGTCACGGCTCCTGACAATTTCTTCTATAGCCATGCCATGACGATGTACAACTCGGAACCGTTTACCCATACCGGTGTTTTGGCTACATATACTGCGGCCGAAAACCTGGAAGTTTACGCTGGCTGGACCTTGGGCTGGGATACCGGTTTTGACCAGCTGGGTAACGGCTCCAGCTTCTTGGGTGGCTTTAGTTCAACGCTCAGTGAAGACGTAACGCTTACGTATATCTTGACGACAGGTGACTTTGGTTGGCGAGGTGACAGCGCGTATTCGCATAGTATTGTGATTGATACGACCTTGACCGAAAAGTTGAACTACGTGTTACAGAGTGATGCGTTGCGGGTCGATTCGACAGGGGAAGACAACGTAGGCATCAATCAGTACTTTCTGTATTCCGTAAACGATTGTTTGGGCCTGGGCGCCAGATTGGAATGGTGGAAGGCAGATAATGTAACCGGCTTCAGTCCCTTTGTAGCGAATCTGCCCGCCACCGGCAGTTTCTCCTATTACGCCGCCACATTCGGAGCGAATGTCCGTCCTTCGGCGAATTTGGTTTTTCGTCCGGAAGTGCGCCACAATTGGTCGCCTGCCACAGATATTGACCAAACAGTTTTCGGCATAGACGCTATTGTTACGTTCTAAGAACAATCGTCAGTAAGTCAGAACTGCAAATTGAAATTGAATCACCTAAGGCAGCTCGTAAGAGCTGCCTTTTTTTGCGTTCGTTTGCGAATGCTTGGCGGTCTGTTTGTCCCTGAAAGCCCTTGACAATGGCCCATAGGCAATGATCGCGACCGGTTTAACCGTGATACGTAAACGGGCGGCACAAAATTCATGCAATGATATTTGCCACAGGTCGGAAAGCCATCACCTCCCCTAGCTCGCGGCAGATTAATTGGATCAAACGGAAAGGTTTCTCAAATGCCATTTGAATTCGTCGCTTTTGCCGGTTCGCTCGGGCTATTCCTGTCAATTTTGAAGCGTCTCCGCTCCGATGAATTTGGTATCAACTCGTATTTGCAAGAATGCGAGTTCCCACCTGACCTACCTACCTCGAATGTCACACCTTTTTTGACCCTCCACGACAGTGTGATCGTCACACTGTTTTCTCGCTAGTTTCCAAGGATTGGGAGTAACGAACAATGAAATGCACGGCATGGATCTATGCCTGCGCCATTGCTGGCGGTATGTTTGCCAGTAACGCAATGGCACAAGGACTCCGTCAGCCGCTGTCGGTTCGACCAACAGCGTTTGACTACAACCACTATCTACAGGACGACGTTGCATCACCTAGTGACGCCGTTGCCGAAGCCGCAGGCGACGCAACATCTTCTATCGTCGAAGAAGCTGCACCAGCGGAAAGCTCGCACCACGATTCACACGCTCCTGTCTACACTGAAGCCGCGCCGTCCGCGAGTGCACCGGTTGCTTCCAGTTGTCAAACTTGCGGTCCCACTTACGCGGCGCCCGCATGTTCTTCTTGTGGCTGCAACACAGGTTGCGGTTGCGGTTCGCTGGGGCTGGACCTGGGCGGCTTGGTAGGCGATTGCTGTCTGGGCGATGCCTGGACGCTCAAGTCGCAAGTACTAAGCGAATGCTCTCCGCTCAATATTGGCGGTTGGTTTGCGATGGGCTACGCCACAGACGCCAATGACATGTTTCTGGACGTGCCTGACCGAATTAACGTGACTCAGGCGTGGATGTTCCTGGAGAAATTGGCGGATCCCACATGTGGAAATATCGACTGGGGTTTCCGAGCGGACTTCATGTACGGTGTTGATGCCGATGATACTCAGGCGTTCGGAAACGATCCCGGCGAATGGGACTACTTGAATGGCTTTGATCACGGTGTTTACGGCTGGGCGATTCCTCAGCTGTACGGCGAATTGGCCGGTGATGGCTGGTCGGTGAAAGCTGGTCACTTTTACACACTTGTTGGTTACGAAGTGGTTACCGCTCCGGACAACTTCTTCTACAGCCACGCCATGACCATGTTCAATAGCGAACCATTTACGCATACCGGTGTGATCGGTTCGTACTCGGTCAGCGACAACCTGGAAGTGTACGCCGGTTGGACACTGGGATGGGACACTGGTTTTGACCAGTTCAACGACGGCAGCAGCTTCTTGGGTGGTTTCAGCGCAACGTTGTCTGACGATGTAACTTTCACGTATATTTCGACCGCCGGAAACTTCGGCTGGCGAGGTGACGACGGATACTCGCACAGCATGGTGCTGGATACGCAACTGACCGACAACGTGAACTACGTCCTGCAAAGCGACTTGGTGCGAGTTGATGCGACGGGCGAAGACAACGTGGGTATCAATCAATACTTCCTGTATTCCGTCAACGATTGCCTGGGCTTGGGTACTCGTTTGGAATGGTGGAAGGGTGATTCGCTCACCGGATACGCTCCTCATGGCGGAGCGTTGCCTGCCACCGGTTCGCATTCGTACTATGCCGCAACCTTTGGTGCGAACATTCGTCCAGACGCCAATTTGATCTTCCGACCGGAAGTTCGCTACGATTGGTCGCCCGCTTTAGGCTACGACGAAACGATCTTTGCTGTCGACGCGATCTTGACCTTCTAGGGTCGGTATAAATTACTGCCAATCTTTGGTCTCCCAGGGCTTTGGACTTCGGTTCAAGGCCCTTTTTCTTTTCGCCAAGTTCATGGGCATCGGTCGGCGGTCATCCAACACATGCGAAGCCATCGAGACGAAAAGCACGACTGCTTGCAGACGCAACCTTCTATGCTGCTCGCTTAAGCAGCCCGGTCCGCGTGGCGCTTGGATCAATAAAAAAATGGAACACATTGTGTTGTTCCTAAGTCTTTTTCTGTGAACGACTTAGGTTTTTCGTGCTTGTTCGGGTTTGGCTGGGTATTGCAACTGTGGCACAGCGTCTGCTAACCGTGTGCAGGTGTTGAAAAAGTGCGCAGGCGGGAGGTCGATAGGGCCCAATCGACCGACTGGCGCATGAACAGGGCGTTGAGTTGACGCCTTGATCCTTCTGTACCTTGCAAAAAGGCGAAATGAGAAATGAATAGGCTTCAAGTAAGCCTGTGGAGCTTGCTACTGCTCCTTGGGCTCGGATTGACTCCCGTTAGTTTGCACCCGTCCGTAGTTTTTGCACAAGATGAAGCCGTGGCGGAAGAGACTGCTCCGGACACATCAGAGGCAACGGCAGAGGAGGCGGATTTAGGTGTTGGTTACGCCTTAGACAACGCAATGCTGTTAATCGCAGCAATCTTGGTGTTCTTCATGCAAGCAGGCTTTGCGATGGTGGAAGCTGGCTTCAATGCTCAGAAGAACACAGTGAACATCTTGTTCAAGAATGCGATGGACATCTGCGTTGGTGTGCTTTTGTTCTTTATTGTTGGCTTTGGGTTGATGTATCCAGGGAATTATGAAGGAGCTTCTCCGTCACCGTATTTTGGATTTGGAGGTGTCGGATTAGAAAAATATGTAGCCAAGCCAGATCGAACCTTTAGTCCCGAAGTGGATTGGTTGTTCCAAGCGGTTTTCGCCGCAACGGCAGCCACCATTGTTTCGGGTGCCGTAGCTGGTCGAATGAAGGTTTCTGCTTACTTGGTTTATTCAGCAGTTTTGACGGCTTTCATTTATCCAATCAGCGGTTACTGGAAATGGGGTGAAGGTTGGCTAAACGACATGGGATTCCAAGATTTCGCTGGTTCTGCTGTCGTGCACGGTGTTGGTGGCTTCGCCGCATTGGCTGGAGCATTGGTGTTGGGACCACGAGTCGGTCGGTTCGTGAATGGCAAGAGCATGCCGATGCCTGGTCACAGTTTGCCCATCGCCGCGTTGGGTGTATTCATCTTGTGGTTCGGTTGGTACGGCTTTAATCCTGGCAGCCAGTTGGCGTTCCAGTCCACTTCCGATATTGATGCGGTGATGCACATTGCCGTCACCACGACTTTGGCTGCCGGAGCTGGCGGTCTGATCGCAACGGTCATCAGCTGGATCATGTTCGGCAAACCCGATTTGTCGATGGGACTCAACGGCATCTTGGGTGGTCTTGTGGGCATCACTGCTTGTTGCGATTGCATGAGTCTATGGATGTCGATAGTTGTCGGCTTGGTTGCCGGCGTGATCATTATTCTGGGAGTGGTACTGCTAGACAAACTCAAGATTGACGATCCCGTTGGCGCGTTTCCGGTGCACGGATTGTGCGGTGTTTGGGGCTGTATGGCGATTGGAATACTGCCGAACAAACATCTTGCCGAAGAAACCACCAACTTCATGACACAATTGATTGGCACCGCATCCATCTGTGCATGGTCGTTTGCCACCATGTTTACGCTGTTCGCCGTGATGAAAGCGATGAACTTCTTGCGAGTATCCGCGGAAGAAGAGCACACTGGATTGGATATCAGCGAACACGGAATGCGAGCGTACGATCACGTGGGAGCGGAGAAGGTCGCTGTTTAAGGATTCGATGGATTTGAAAAGCTAGGTGTCATTCGCCGCGAATGGCACCTAGCTAATTGTACGTGCAGCTGTGTTGCTGCATTCTTCGGCTCTTGCCTGGGGCCAGAAGGATACCCTAATGACTCGGGGAAGTGTCCGCCTCGCTTCCTCGGGTCGGGGTATTTTTCGTTTTTCCATCTGGCTTTCGGCCCGAAGCCAACGGCGTAGACCATCTTTGCTTCGGACACTACGCTAAGTTGAATAGATGTATTGCCCCAGGTAATTCGCTGGTATCAGCAGGGCCAGAATCGCAACGCCCACAAACGGCCCTTGTGTGGCCAGTGCTAGAGAAGCGTCCAACACGATCATCGTAAAAATCGAAAGCTTGACCGCTTCTTGAACAAACGCCGGCTTCGGCTGGACAATGGCTTCCGCCACTCGACGCACAACGGAAAAGGCCAGCAGCAAAATTAACAAAGGCCAAACGTAGTCATTCGAAAAGACCGTTTGGCGGTAGGTAATAAAATTTCCCAGCTTAGGAAAGGCTGCCAACATGGCCAGCCCTGCGATCATGACCAACAGGCCAGCGGTTAGATTTCGTCGCGAACTGATTTCCGCTTCCGACTTGGCAATGATCGACACGCCGACAACGTAGACACCAATAGCACAGGCAACCAGCAACTCGGACGAATCAAAGCTCAACAACCACGATGGACCGTCGGCTTTGACGCTCAAACTCATGCCCAACAATACGTTGAAGAATCGGCAGGCACCCATGGCCAAAACGCCAATGGGAGTGTGCTTTAAACGCTGGTTGTACGCCCAAACAACGGCCGCCAAGACCAAGGCAATCACGCCGCTGCGAAAGCGACAACCTGCCCACGGAGAAATCAACCCGGCCGCAGCACCAACAACGACTCCTCCGATCAACAGCCACCACGCCAGCTTCCTGGCCAGGTCCAAACTGAATCTGCCAGACGGCAAAGGCCGTTCCGGTCGTTGTTGCTGGTCGATTCCAAAATCACAGACGTCGTTCATCACCATGCCAGCCCAATACAACGCAATGGAACTGACCAGCAGCGGAACCAATCCGTACAGTGGAGCGTGATTCTGATAAACGAAGGCGTAGCCCATGGTGACGTTCGAAATCACCGTAAAGACATTTGGCAGCCGCACCAGCTGACAAAACGCCAGCCATGGCGGAGACGACTTGGTATCTTGCTTTGTACCCACAACACTACCTACTTGTTTTGTCTTGGCCAATGTCTTGTCACCAATGCCGCCAACGATTCACACACGATGGTCCACCGCTAAAGCAATTCGCTTAGAAACGACTTTGCTTCGGAAGCCGCTTGATCGGGATCATTGATGTACGGATACAATTCCACGGTAATCCAACCGTCATAGTCGGTTCGCTTGATCGCTTCGACCGTTGCTTTGAAATCGATAGCACCATGCCCTGGAATCAAATGCTGATGCACTCGTGAAGCCGCGATATCTTCAAAGTGATAGTGCAGGGTGTGCGCTGCCATCTTTTCGACCCAGTTTTCGGGATCTTCGCCCACACAATACGCATGCCCGATATCAAAATTCAATCCGATGTGTGACGAATCAATTTTCTGGACGAATTCCAGATACTGATCGAATTTTTCAATCAGCAATTCCGGCTCGGGTTCAATCAGCAGTTTCACGTCCAGGCGTTCGGCAACTTCGACACAGGGCATGAATTCTTCGTAGAAAATCTGGCTGGCTTCCGTTCGAGTTTGTCCGGGAAGCAAGAAGCCGCCTGGTTCGGTCGTAATATTCGGAGCACCAATTTCCGACGCCAATTCTAATGCTCGTTTGGTATGTTCTCGGCGGATCGCTCGATAATGCGGATCGGGATCGGTCCAGCCGGGATGCCAGTAAGGTTGCCGAGGATCGGCGACGGCGTTCATCATAAACGCGTTGATATTGGAAATGGTCAGATTATGCTGCTGGAGCGAATCGACAATGGAACGCTTGCGTTCGTCCAGCAAACCTGCGGGCCAGGCGTGAGGAACGTCGGCCAGAATTTCGATCCCTTCGTACCCCAGTTCCGCAATCTTGCGAATGGTATCTTCGATCGAAAAATGCATGTACGCATTACTGCTGAACGCCAATTTCATTTCGAATAAGCTCCCTTGCGACTGCTAAAAACGCACTATTCTAGCTTGAAACCCCGCGCAACGTCGACCCGCGTCTATATCGGCAAAATGAGAATGTTAGCGGCAGAAAACTAAGAACTGGCGCTGCGATAACTAGCTAACGCTAACCGAAAAACCAGTCGCGACGCCAGCAGGCTGAAGATCGTGGCGAACAACGCAAAAATGGGCAAAAACCAGCTGCCTGAAGAATCGGCTTGTAACGGTTGAGCCATGATTCTTGCCGGCACGTTCACCACCACCAAAACGGGAATAATGTACGTAAAGAAAACCTGCAACGGCAATCCATACGACCCGCCGTAAATCTCCATGGGGTATCTGGAAAAATTGGTGATGTAAAACCAAAAGTTGTAAAGCGTCTGATTACGTCCCAGCCAAATGCTGGTCGCCGCCAATGAAATCATCAGACTATACAAGATGGCAATCCCACACAGAATGTAGCCGACGTAAAGCAGGACGGTAGTGCCAGACAATTGCACAGGTTGTTCGGGACGACTTGCCAAATGCCACAAACTGTAGGCCAGCAGCGCCAATCCGACAAATAGATTGGAAAATGACGACCATTCCACGCGATGCACCGACACCAGGAACTGTGTGTCGATTGGTTTGAGCAAGGCAAAGTCCAAATTTCCGGTTCGAATCAATTCGCTAAATTCTTGCGCGTTGGGCATAAAAAACGCTTGGACCACACTGTTTACCAGCATCGTGGTGGCCAGAAACACGAAGAATTCGTATTTGCCCCAACCAGTTCCTTTGCCAATTTCGGTCGTGTAATGGAAGATCAGCAGATAGAAGCCCAAGTTCATAAAGACCCAAGCTGCGGACGAAATGCATTCGATCAAGAAGTTGGAACGAAACGACATGTCTCGCACCAAGCTATTGCGAACAATCGTCCAAAACGCGCGAAAATACGAAGTTAGCGTTCGACTTGTCCGGTCCAGCGGCGTATTGACTTCGCTCATCTCAGCCTCCAAA
>JAGQOZ010000023.1 GCA_020426955.1 Planctomycetales bacterium | reverse complement strand
CATGATAAAGACAATGTTAGGGCGCGAACCGGCAAGTTCGGCAGAAACAGAAGGTATGACAAAAAGTAGGAGCAAAGTGAGTGCGAGCCGCATGGAATCAATGCCTTGGCAGTAACGAATGAAACAATAGAAAAACCAGCCATCAATCTGAATTCGATCATCGGAATAGCATGGCAATGGCTCTACCAACCACGTGGCCTAACGTCATGATAACGTTGAATGATGCTGCAAGAAACACGCTCCGAGCGAATTCAGTCAGGGAGAAATTCTCTGAGGTATTCCCATGTGTTGATCCATCCACTTCTGAGCTTGAATGACGTGGCCTTCGCGAGGTGCGCAGTGTCCATAGTCGGTGTCGTACACGAGATACTTTTTCTGGCTCGCATCTAGCAGGCGAAAATTCAAAAACATCGCTTCTTGTGCCGGTTTGGGAAAGACGGCGTCAAATTTGCAGTTAACCATCAGTGTTGGTGTGCGCACGTATGGAAAGAAGTTGCTGGTTTCGGTTATGGCGTTAGCTCGATTCGGTGGAACTCCGCCGCAGTGTAGCACGGCCGCCTGACAGCGGTTGTCAATTGCCAGCATTAATGGACCCAATCCCGCACCCCAGCTGTAGCCGTAGTAGGCAATCTTGGATGAATCAATCAGGTCGGGCAGTTGTTCCGCAATGTCCAAGGAACGGCGGTAATCCAGCGCAATGCGGCGAATGGCTTCGTCATAAGTCGGATCTTTACGCGGGTACCCGTCGGTAAATTGAGGAGAACGCCGCTCGGAGATACCCCAGTAAACCGGATAGATGGTGACGCGACCATTGTGCTGAAAGTCGAATGGCTCAATCGTTTCCAATTCATCCCAGTATAGGCCTGACGCGCCGGGGAAAAAAATCATCGCTTGGAACGGTTTGGCGAATTTGCGTGCGTCCGGAAGAAACAAATAGATCACACCTTCCATGTCGGTTTCGTAAGCCGGTTTATACGTTATCCGAATACATGGATATCCAAATTTCTGAGCATTGAAATCGCATTGGAACTTCAGGTCGTCTCGATCGTAATCATAGAATGGCTGATAGAATTCGTCGAATAAATCTTGGCTGCCGTAGTTCGGGGCTTGGCCGACTTGTTCGTAATTGGGTCGCTCTAGACGGCGATCGGCGGCGAGTTCGGTGGGCACTTCGGCCGTGTATTTTACGCAGCGAATGCCCGCTCCGATGGCTCGACTGAACGGAGATCGAATCGCCAAATCGGCATACATGTAGCCTTGGTCGCTCCACATGCCGCCAATAGCAAAGTGGAAACCATCTGGCGTCTTGGTCGTGCACCATTCGCAAACATTGCCTGCCATGTCTTCGGTGCCGAAAGGACCGATGCCGTGCAACTTACCCACTGGCACCGTACTACCGCTGGCGAAATTGCTTTGCGGAACAATGGCCGCTGCAAAGTAGGTCGCGGCAGCGGCGTACCAATGATATATCGTTGGCAGCGACTTGCCGCGAAATTTGGCATAGGCGGCCGCTTCATACCAACTGATGCCGTGGACCGGATGTTCTTCCAAGCCGACGGGGATCTTGCCATCAGTCCAAGTGCTGGGCGCCGGTTTGTGCGTGACGGCATTACGAAATCGATCGATACCATCTTCGAATAAAACGGCCTGGCCATCTTCAAAAAAGTCTGGCCAATATTCCTTTGTTTCGTAACCGCCTTGCTGGATGAATTCTTGGAATTCCAGATTCGTCACTTCGTACCGATCAATGTAGAAAGCGTCTTGGATGGTGTACTTATTGGCATCCGCAAAAATCTTGGTCTCGGTATTGGCCGGTACCCACTGCATCCTTTCGGGCGCCGAATATTGCTGTTTTAACCTTGTTTGAAACTCATACGGAAAGTAAGGCTCCTGTTCAATTTTGCCTAGAATGATGACGTCTTCGTGTCCCGGATTGCGAAAGCACAGATGCAACCGAGCGATCGGAACTTTCCCTTGGTACGGCGAAACGCCCAGCTTTCTCCAAGGTTGGCCGGGATCGATCGCAGGTCGATATAAGATCTCGGTGCCATCCCAATCGACGTCAATATGCGCGTCGGCCGTGACACTGGAAAGAAGTTCCTGTGCTTGCGTGTTGGCCGGAAACTTTCGAACCAATTCGGTAGCCGAATGAAAGGCCTTCAACGTTTGATAGCTGTCTCGCAACTGAATGATTGATTGCAGTTGTTCAGAGACGTACAGTTTTCGCTGAATACTTCGCAAGGCAAACAGGCCGCCCATGGAAAGAATGATGATCAGACTTAGCAAAAGGCTGGTCATTGCGTGACGGCGCAATAACTTACCGGTAATGTACAGCAGCGAATCTCCACAAGCTCGCAATGGCATCTTCGCAAAATAGCGTTCAATGTCGTTCAGCAGTTCCTGAGCCGAAGTGTATCTTCGCGCAGGATCTTTCTGGATGGCCATCATGGTCAGATTGTCCAGGTCGCCGCGCAGTGTTCGGATCAGCGCATGTGACGAAGTCGACCGTTGCTGAGCCAGTGAATCGATGCCCACTGGTGGCCTTGATTGCCTGTTGGCAGTGACCACGATGTTCGAATCTGGCTTTGAGGTCACGTGGTGACGGCGAACCTGTCGACTGGGCGGCAGAGGTGTTTCCGAAAGCACGCAATGCGTCACCAAGTGGGCGGGGCCTGATTTCTGCGAATAAGGCCAACTACCGGAAAGCAATTCAAACAATATCAATCCCAGCGAATAGACATCGCTGGCCAGCGTGCAAGGTTGACCTTTCAGTTGTTCGGGGCTGGCATAGCTGGGGGTCATGGGAGATTCACCCGTGACGCTAATCGAATCACCTTCAGGATCGGTGGTTTCCAGTGCTTTGGCAATTCCAAAGTCCAGTAGCTTGGGAGTTCCGTCGGGCGAAACCAAGATGTTATTCGGTTTTAAGTCTCGATGAACTACGCCCAACTGATGAGCGTGGGCCACGGCTTCGCATACTTTCGAAAAAAGGCTGCAGGCGTTGTGTCACCGTCAATCGCTTTTGATCGCAATAATCTGTGATCGTGGCACCGTCAATGAACTCCATCACAAAGTACGGCCGGCCATCGTCCAGCGAACCTCCGTCCAGAATGCGACAAATATGGTGGTGCTGCATTCGAGCCAACAGTTGTCGTTCCGCGGCAAAGCGTTTGACAATGCGTTCGTTGATTTGTCGATCAAATCGCAATACTTTGACGGCCACTCGTTTTTGAAAATCCTGACTTCGGACCGCGGCGTAGACGTAGCCAAAACCTCCTTGCCCTAGGATTTCGACAATGCGATACGAACCGATTTCTTTACCTAGCAAGCTTAACGCGTCGCTGCTGTCGGGAAGTAGCTGCGCTACGTTGATACCGCTTAGTCCCGCAAACAAGCTAGAGTCGTTTTCTGACAATTCGTCGATATGAATCAATTGCTTTAGCTCTTGACGCAATGATTCGGGTAGCTTGGCCTTGGCCACTTCGTCCTGACGAATTTGTTTGGGAAGTTCAACTAGTTTGTTAAACCAGTAGACCAACAATTCGTTGCGTTCTGATTCGGTGGATGGATCATAGGAATGGTTATCCATCTAAGTGTTCCTTGATGTAGAGCAGCAATCTAGCTCGTCCTAAACGGCAATCTCGTTCGACGGTTCCCAGCGAAATCTCAAGTAGATCTGCCGTTTGCTGCGAAGTCAGACCACCAAAAAAACGGTGCGTCAAACAGGCGTGTTGCCGAGGTGCGGCATCGGCCAGCCATTGCAGGGCTTGGGTCAGTAGATCAAACGACGTGTCGAACCGCTTTTCCGTGGTTTCAATGGCCACGTCCAGAATCTGCGAATGGGGCGCCGAAGGTGGCGAATTCTTGCGTTTACGGTAGTGATCAATCATCACTTGCTGCATCGCTTTGACTGCCACCGAAAAGAACACCTTGCGATTGGCAGAATAGCGATTTAGCACGTTCGGATCTTGAAACCGGAGCATCGATTGATGCACCAGATCAGTGGTTTGGAAATCATGCTGCTGTGTCTTTTGTAGCACGCGACTAGCAGCTCGACGAAGGTCGTCGTAAATCATTTGAAATAGGGCTTCTTTGGCAGCTGCATCTCCGTCAGCTGATTGACCAAGTAGCCGAGTGACCGTGCCTTGCTGGTTTTCTGGTTGAGTCATTGTTTCAGAATCACATTCTATTTCTATCAAAGTGGCGTCCACTTAAATAAACGAAAAATAGCCGGCAAGCCTGAATCAAAATAGCGTTTGCATTCGCTTTCGAAGGCAAGAATCCGCTTTTTGGGGTTTTTCAGCAATTTGTTACAGGGTTGCAAAAGATTCTTCGTTTAGGTTTATACCACATCATCATTGGTGCGAGTTGTGTTGATGAACTTTGATGGAAAGGAGCACTGTGTGGTAGCAAATTTTGCGAAAACGTTAACGCTGATATTCGTTCTGATTCCAAATGGATTGGCCATGGCACAGGAGTTGGTAGCTTGGGAACGCTTTTTGGATGATTCACTGGCGGCGAATGTGACGTGCTTTCAAGAAACCTGTTTGGAAAGTGCGTATGAAGACGAAGATTTCTACCAAGGCGACGCGACTTTTTCGCCCGGCCAGCTCAACATTGTCTTTCGCGGTTTCATGATGTGGCCGCTAAATGGATTGGACGGTAATGTGCTGCCGCCTTCGAATCAGATGTCGATTCGGGCGCGTTTGACGGCGAGTTCGGAAGCAATTGGTTTGGTGGGAGTGGGTAGTGATGGGTATTATGCCGCAGCCACAGGGTCGCCAGCGGCTGGTGTACTAGATGTAAATGCAGGTCGATACTTCGACGGCAATGAATCTGTCGGAGTATTTCCCCGGGACCAGCCCTGGATCATCCAACTAGACGTCTTTCCGGATCATTTGGAAGCCTATTCCTGGCCCGTCGCCGATCCGGCGCATGTGATCGACGTCTATTGGGACAGAGGATCAGACATCGATCCACATGTGCCGGTGATTTGGGGTAACTTTGTCGGCGAATATCAATTTTACGAAGTGAGCGTCACTTACGACGGCTACATGGGTATCGGAGGTGATATCAATCGTAATGGAAGTTTAGATGCCGATGATATCGATGCGATTATGGCGGCCGTGCAACGCGGAAATGATGATCCACGATATAGCTTTACCAACGACACAATATTAGACCAAGACGATATCTATGCCTGGATCGAAAACGCGGCGAAGACCTACTTTGGTGATGCCAATCTGGATGGCGAATTTAATAGCGCAGACTTCATACAGATCTTCCAGGCAGATACGTACGAAAAGGACGTCGATGCTGGCTGGGCTACCGGCGATTGGACAGGAGATCGCCGCTTTAACAGTGAAGATCTAGTTCGCGCGTTTGCCATTGGTGCGTACGAAATCGGTCCCAGAACAACTGCACAAGCGGTGCCGGAGCCCATTTCGCCGTACTGGGCTTGGTTAGTGATGACGCTGGGACTCAGGAAGGTCTGGAGGAATTCGCATGGCTCGTTCACAACATGAATTGACACGTTTGGCTATCGCCGTGCGGCTTTTTCTGCAACAAAGTGGCGTGGAACAGAAAGAGTTGGCAGAACAGTTAGGCTGCAGTCCGTCCGCGTTGACTCGGTTTCTTCGAGGTGAAACCACGTTGGAATCAAAAACCGTGATTAACTTGATTCAATGGATGATGCAGCCGGACCGGTTAAACGAAACGTAGGCAACGAGGATGTTGCGGCGGGAATTTTGAAAAGAAAAATGGCTGCACAGATTTTCTTCTGGCAGCCATTCTAGGTTCGGCGTCACGCGCAGAGTGCGGTGCGGCGATCAGGCATCGTGGGCATTGCTGCGTTCGGTGGCTCCCTGCAGCCATCGGTGTAACGCGATAATCGTTAGTCCAACTCCTAAAGCCATAACGAATAAGGATAGTTCGACCAGCGATTTCGCGAACGGCGCCCACTGCGATGACATGTAATTCGGATGCATTGACTGAACGAAGTATCCCATGCGCAATCGCAACGTCATGCCGACCAAAAGACACGTTTGACCAGTTGCCAGGACAACTGCAATTCGTCGATGTGGCGACCATTGGTCAAACTGGAATGCCGAACCAGTGAGACCGGATTGCCAAAACCTTTGCAGGCCGCTGGGACGCGGCGGAGGCAAGCGTCGTTTGCGCATGCCGTCTTCGCTGAAACTTAATGAATCCATAGGAATTCTCCTGTCAATAAAACGGTTTCCAAACAGTGAATGGCCGCCAACGAGCGGATTCACGACACCGAGACGTCCAGAAAATAGCATGTTGAGAACGCTCGGCTTCCAAGCTGCAGTTCGAACAAGATATCGAACATCCGCCATCAAAAAAAGCCGCAAGTGATTTACTTGCGGCTGCAAAAGTCAAATATTGTCTACCACGTGAAGCTTAGAAGTTATATGCCGAATTGTCTCGCGAGAAATCCTTGTCCGTCAATCCGACATTTACTTTCAGATTCATGTAGGTGTACTCTTCGATCAATTCCGGTTTGCCGCCACGTGTCTTGGGCCAATCGTAAGCTTCGTAGCGAATCGGAACCTTGAGTTCGTTATCCATGAAGATTCTGGCGATGTGGAAATCGAGTCCCGGTCGGTTTTGTTCGTGCTTGACTTCCACACAGGTACAAGACCGAGTCTTATTGACGGTGGTGTTTTCCAGAATGCGGACTTCACAATGGCCTAACGCTTTGTCTCGTTCACCTTTTTCAATCAAGCGTTTAGTCAACGTCTTGACGCCAATTTCCGTAATGGGGTAGCGATTGTTACGCATGGCCATCATGCCGCTGGTTGGCAGCGTCACGGTAGGAATGAACTTGCCAGCGAAACCGCCTTCATGAGCAATCAAGCTGCCGTCATTTTCGCCGTCCACAAAAAGAACTTCGCGACCTTTGACTGCTTCCGGTCGAAGAAAACCCAAGTAGACGCTGAACGGCTTCATTTGTCCATTGTCAATATGTTTGTGGCGAATCTTACACGACATGAATTCATGTTCAATCAATTCATCGCCAATCCGTTCGCGTTTAACTAGAATGCACGTGTAGTCTCGAATGTTGTCTTCAATGTGTTGCAGTGTTTCTCGAGCTAACACGAGGGCCGGATCCAATGGATGTGGGTCGGCAGATTCCTTGGCTACGGGGCGGTCACTCGTGGCGGTGCTCTTGGGTTCCAATTTGGCCATTTCCGGCGCCTTGGAAACTCGATACACAGGCCGATGCAGTCCCTTTTCTTGAGGGGCTTCATCTTCGCCGCAGGAAACCGATGTACCGGCGAATAGTAGTGTGGCTAGCAGCCAATAGATTTGAGAGCGGCGACAAAGCACCTTTCGATTTCGATTCTTGCTTGCCATCTGTTTCAAATCCTCCTGCCTGAGGCGAATACCATCGCTACTTACGTTGATCATTTTTACCGGTTTGGAAGCGATGCCCAAAAAACGTTGGATTCGCTATACTGCCAGCATTACGAATGTTTCGCGAAAAGGGCCTGATGCGTCCAATGAGTGCATCCCGCACTATGTGGTCTATCGCCACTTTCGACTACCAACAATGAGCCGGGACATAGCTGTTCCACTCACTTGCCACCACGGCGCCAGGGCATCTTCGCCATATTTTACCCGTTTCGCCTCAATGGTAACGTTAACCGCTGTCGCTTGGGAGATCAGCTTGATTGCTTCGCTAGAAATCCTCAAAGTTGTTTCACAACCTTTTGATGAAAATACTTACCTAATCCATAAACCGGGGGATGCTGCCTGTCTGATTGTCGATCCCGGCTTGGAGCCCGACAAAATTCTTCAAGCGATTTCTGATCGAAATTTGCAGCCTGCCGTGATTTTGAACACACATGGGCATTCCGATCATATTGCGGGAAACGAAGCGATGAAGACGGCTTGGCCTGAGATTCCGTTGGTGATTGGGCATGAAGACGCGGAAAAATTGACCAATCCCGTCACCAATTTGTCTCGGCCATTTGGTATCGACCTAATCAGCCCGCCAGCCGATCAGTTGGTGCGTGATGCAGAAGAGATTTCGTTTGCCGGAATTTCCATGAAGGTGCTGGAGACCCCGGGACATTCCATCGGACACGTAGTGTTTGTGATTGAACCCTTGGAAGATGCATCACCAACCGTGGTCATTGGTGGCGATGTTCTGTTTCAAGGCAGTATTGGGCGAACCGATTTTCCGGACGGCAGCTTTGAACAACTTCAAGCGTCGATCCACAATAAACTGTTCACGCTTCCGGCGAATACAATCATCCTGCCCGGCCACGGCCCGGCAACCACCATAGGACAGGAAATCGAAGCCAATCCATTTGTCGGCAAGCCAGCGGGCTATTCGCTTTGAGCGGTGACCCAGGCTTCGTTGAAGCGGCAGTATTTCATGCTCTTGCCGCCTTCAACAAAGTAGCTGTAGATCAAATGGATCGATTCGTCTTTCCCTTGAATCACGGCGGGGTAATGGTAGGAACCAGTTTCGTGCTTTTCGACGTACCGAGTTTTCGTCCAGGATTGGCCTTCGTCGGTGGAAATGGAAACCGCTAGGTTCGAACGATGTTGAAACGAATCGTTGTAGACCAGCAGCCAATGTCCGTTGGCCAAAACTACTCCATCCACACCAGCACCGGGATTCAGGAGCTTGGTTTGTGTCACGGGACCCCAGGTCAAACCGTCGTCGCTGGATTCGCATTGCAGAATGTGGTCGGTCGGCCCGTTTTCTCGCATGTAGGCCACCAGCGTGCCGTTTTTCTTGCGCAAGACGGTCGGTTGAATGTTGCCAAAACCAATTAATGGTGCACTGGCATACCAAGAATCTCCGCCGTCATCCGAAACCGCCATGATGGAAATAGAAAAGGTGTCGGTATACAGCGGCAACAAAATGCGGCCGGATGGCAAGACGGTTGGCTTGCAACGAGGTTGCCAGCCGAGCCGTTGGTAAAGCTTGTCTCCCAGCCGAGTCTTGATGGTTTTGATTTCTTCTTTCAAACCGTCTGACATGTCAGGGTGTTCTTTCAGCTTTTCGTCTAAAACTTGCAACGCTTGTTGCTGAAAGTCGGCAGGCTTGAGCAGCATGGTCATGTGCTGATCCCAACTCGGTGAACCGTCTTCTTGGTAGCTGTAAGCGGTGCGTACATTGGTTAGACACGATTCCCAGGTGTTGGCCAAAATCACCGGCCAAAACAGTCTGAGTCGTTGTTGCGAATCGATCATCATGCACGTATTGCAGTCGGGAAAGCCAACGGTGTCCGCCATCAGAAACGGTTGACTCCATTCGTCCGAATTCGCTCGTTTCCTGGCGCCATATACCGCCACGTCGTCTGATTTGCGTTCGCCCGAACCTCGGTACCAAGACACCAGCATGTCACCGTTGGGACATTCCACAATACCTGGCGCATGATTGTGCTCAGGGTTCAAAGGAAACACTAACGAAGATTCAAATTCAGGTGTTTCAGCAACAGCAAAGCTGGTCAACTGCAGAGCTACAAGACATGCGTAGAAGGCAAACGCGTTGCGAATCATAACTTTTGGTCTCAATCTGAACGGAAGGAAGTTTATGGAGGAAAATGGAAGTCACAGCGATTATTGCCGATCTTTGCCGGTTAAGGCAAATTCGATTTTATCGGCCCACTTGGCCATGTCCAAAATGCTTTTGGACAAATGCTTTGGATCGCAAGCGGAATGAGGATAATTGGCCGTAATCACAAAGTGATCTTGTTGATCCAGTTCGATTGGCCGAACTGCAAACGACCCAAACGGCAGCGACGCATTTAACTTCAACGCGTCCGCCAAAAACGAATCGGTCACGGCCGCGCAAATGCTGTAAATGCGAACCAGTGGGCTATTCAGTTCGGCAATTTCGGTCTCTTCGATAAACACCTTTTGCGAACGCCCATTGTCCCATGACAGCGTAACGGCAATGGTGTCGTGCGAATCGTCCATAGTGGCGTTGGGAATTCGCACCAATGCTTGTTGAACCAGTGATTTCAAGTCGCACAGCGACGTGGCAATGGACTGCAGAATGTCGCGAACTTCCGCGCCGTCTTGAGGACGCTTGGCCGCGTCCTTGGCTAAACACCAGTCAATCAGTTCCACAATACCAAGCGGAACATCGGGTTGAAGTTGCCGCAGGTCTGGAACCGATGCCGACTTGTGTTTCTGTGCCAAGCCCGTGATTTTGCGATCCACAAACGGAAAATCGCCCACCAACAAATAAAACAGAGACACTCCCACGGCATACACGTCACTTTGCGAGGACGCTGGTTTTCCTTCAAAGACTTCGGGCGCCATGAAATAGGGTGTTCCGGTCAACGAATCAGCATATCTGGATCCAGTGGGAGCCGATACTTTTTTGGCCAAACCAAAATCTGCTAACTTGGCCACTCCGTCCGGGCTAACCATGATATTGGACGGCTTGAAATCTCGATGAATCAATCCACAACGATGGGCTTCGGCCAAGCCAGCGCACGCTTGTGACAAATATTTGACAGCGTCGAAGGTTGTCAAGCGCTGGGCTTGATTCAAAATGTCCTGCAATGATGTTCCTGGCACGTATTCCAGTTCGATGTAGTGGTGATCGCCCTGTCTTCCCAGATTGTGAACTGTCACAATGTGTGGGTGTACCACAGATGCGGCGGAACGCGCTTCCGCGATGAATAGCTCTAAAAAACGTTCGTTTTGCTCTCGTAAACGAGGCGACAGGATCTTGATTGCGCAGGGACGGTGGAGCGAACGGTGGTGCGCCAAAAAGACCGACGCCATACCGCCTTTCCCCAAAAACTGACGGATTTCATATTGGTCAAACGTCTGCCCGACCAAGTGCATCAATTCGTCCGGAGCTAAATTGGCGTGGGATGCAGAACCGGTTTCCAAACCAGCTTCGTCCAAGGCCAGCGTGGCCAGCGAATCGGGTGGAAAGAACGGCAAACCGCAATTCGGGCAAACGTCCGACCGGCGTGCCATTGTGAATTGTTCGTTGCAGCCAAAGCAATAGGCAACCGTTTCCGACATCGGAATGACTCGACAAAGAAAAAGGAGTAATTTGTAGTACCGCCTGCAGACGAATCGGCTAGCTAGCTCGATTTCGACGAAACGCGGACATGCAGTTCGTCAAACACAGATCAGCTGACTGCAAAAACAAGATGTCGTGTTTCCGGACGCCAGCTCATTCTAACCAAATCTGCTGACTTCGAAACAACTCGCTCTACTGCAAATGACGCGAATCTTGTTGCGCCAATTCCGGACGTGTCGCGGGAATTGTTTGCACGTGCAACAGTACAACTTCGGCTTCCTTCAGGAAATAACGAGTCGAATGGATTTCGCGAACCGCTTGCCCCTTAGCCACGGGGAATTCGCGTAGTAGGTGTCGAGGCACAAGAGCGTAGACGTCCTGATGTTCACTTTGCGAAAAATATTGTTGCAAGGCGTCGCTCTGGTTCGTCGTGAAGAACGAAATATTCTGTTCGGCATAAAATACCCAACTCGGTTCCAAGCTGCCCCATGCCAAAACCGGTCGGTCGTCGGTTCGAATCGGACCTAGGAATTCAACGTATTGCTGGTTCCGGCTGATTTGGACCGCACCGAACCCAAACAGCAACCAACAGAATAATAGCGAAGTGCCACCCAACCATTGAATGGCCGTCGTGAATCTGGATTGTGTCAAGCGAATCCAACCCAATACGCCGCCCAGCAACGGCACAAGCCCCAAAACGCCCAACCATTCCGATCCCGGTGCCAGTTTCCGAATGGCAATCGGGACGGCAATCATGATAGTGGCACCCACCAAGACCAGCGTCCCATTGGCAAGCTTCAGCAGCCGTACCGTCGGGCGCCATGCTGTGGCTTCGGCCATATGCAAGACAAACCAGCTGACAAGAATCGCGATGGCGGGATAACAAGGTGTGACGTAGCTGGGCAGTTTGGTGCCTGCCAGCGAAAATGCCCCCACCCAAACGCCTAGCCAACAACAAAGAAAACGAATGCTAACACGTTCCGAAGCGTACGGATCTAAACTTCGGAAATAACGCACGGTAAACGCGGTGGCGGGTGCCGCCAGAACGGACCAGGGAAAAAAGCCGACCAGAATTGCGACCATGTAGTACAGCACCGGCGGACCTGAATGGCCTTCCATGGGCGAAACTGCGCGGCTGACATTGTGCTGCCAGAAAAATTCCGTCAACCACACGCCTCCAGTTCGATAGCCCACGTACGCGTACCACGGCACGCAAACCACCAAGGCCGTGATGATTCCAGAAACAGGACGCATGGCAATCGCAGTGCGCAGAAAATGCAATGGTGTGCACCGTGCTATTCGCCAAGTGGTTTGCCAACGGCTTTCGGTCCGAACCACATCAGGCCCATTCGCAAGCATGCAAGTCAAACCGATGATACAGATCGGCAGGACGAATCCAATCGGTCCTTTCGCTAACACGCCCACGCCCAGCGACGCGTACAAAGCCCAGTGGCTCCACGTCTTCGTTCCATACGGTTTCTGTAATCCGTTTTCACAGACAAATAGATACATGGACAGCGTCACGCAAAAAACCAGGGCGCTGTCCGGTGTTGCGGCGCGAGCGGCCACGTTGAACATCAACGTCGAACTCAGAACAATCACGCTGCCAGTGGCGATAGGCTTGTCGAATAGCCTTCGAGCGATCCCGAAGGTCAGTCCCAGCGAACCTAACGCGAACAGTGCCGAAGGAAGCCTGGCGGCAAATTCATTCACGCCAAATACAGTGTACGATCCTAGCATGGCCCAATACAGCAAGATCGGTTTGTGCGTTCGCAATTCGCCGTTGAATACGGGAACGCTCCAATTGTGGGTCCGCAACATTTCGGCGGCGCAGCCAGCGTTGCGAGGTTCATCGCGGTCCCACAGTCGTGGCGCACCTAAGTTGGTGAAAAGCAATAGTGTTGCTAGCAGCGGTAGTGCCGCGCGAGAAAGCATGGGGCCATCCTTGGAATTGGGCGAACAAGATTTTCGCAAGGCGAGAAGCTTACGCGAGCCGGTGTTGGCAAGCAATCTTGGTTTCAGTTTGATCACGCTGAGCAAGCTGTGGGCTGCTAGCAAATGGCGGATCGGCCTGTTCGCTTGCGCTGACTGTCGTTTAGAATCCGCGTCCTGCAATGGCAACGTTGTTCGGCGTATGTGGTAAGGCAGCGAACGCCATCAGCGCGATTGTATAAAGCTGGTTCGGTTCGAACCATCAAGTATCGTCGGGATAGAACACCAACGTGAACGGAAGAGCGGAATGCACGAAGCGACTCAACGCCGGTTGTATCGAATCTTGTTTATCGGTTTGGCGATTTCGCCCATGCTGTTTGTTGTAACGGTGGCGGCCTATCGTCAGTCGGCGTGGCGCATCGCTGGCATGGAAAAACAACTGACTTCGCGTCTGGGGCTGAAAGTACAGATCTCAGGTTTGACGCATCCGCTTCCCTTTCATACCGATGTGGAACAAGTGGTTCTTTCTGATCCAGACACGTTAGAACGTGTCGGTTCGATTGATGGCTTGCGCATCCAACAAACCAATCGTGGACTGCAGATTTCAGCTCAAACTGTTTCCGTGGATGCTTCCGGACAAGAATCATTGTGGCGCTGTGTGCACGAAAGTCTACTTCGCAGCCCAGCCATCGATTGTTGCTATGCTGCGGGTCAGATTCAAGACTTGGTAGTATTTTCTGATGTCAGTGGTCAGCGATTCGAACAGAATCTACATTCCGTTCGCATCGAATATGATCGACTCTGCGATGCCATCGGGCCGCAAATTGCAGGGCCGCAAATTGCAGGGCCGCAAGTTGCAGGGCCAAACGTGAGGGCGGAGCATCGTGAATGGAAGGAGAACGGCACAGGGGACCTCGTTGGTCGAAGTCTCCGTTGCCAGTTTCAAACAATTGCCGCCACGGACGATACCCAGGATAGTCGCCAGGGACGGTTGGAAGTCTACCGAGCAACCAGAACGCTGCATCCGGTCACGGTTGTTTTGCTGGACTGCCGCCAGACGCCTCTTTCGGTTGCCGCGACGTTTCCTGCGTGGCAACGCACCGCGGGGAGTGCCTGTACGTTGTCTGGCCTGCTGGAATGGCGATTGGATGCTGTGTCGACATTGACGGCACGAAACGTGGCAATTGCCCAAGTTGATTTGGCAACGGCTAGCGCGCCTCTGTTGCCTGGTCGAGCGGACGGTACGGCAACGCTGCACGTTGACCAAGCGTTTCGCTACGGTCCTCAATGGGAACGAGTGGACGGGACGGTGCAGCTGGAACAATTTCGTCCGTCGGGTACATTGTTGAAAGCGTTTCAGGGCGCTCAAGTTTTGGCGAACCGGAAAACGTTTGCGTTTCGTTGGAATCAGCTTGGTTTGCATGTCGATGCGGATGGGCAAACGCAGCGAATCGACACGAATGAGGTAATTCGTTCGCTACTAGTGCCCCTCGCCGCGGGCAAAACAGACCGCCAAAATGTTGCGACAAGACTCTCGCGAATCCTGCCACGTAGCGGCATTCGCAATTGATCAAAAGAGGTCGCTCATGTTAGCGATTCACTGCGAGTCAATAAACGTGAACAACGTTCCGTAATGTTGTATTTTGATGAATGTCGGACGGAGGAACGCAAAAAAGCTTGTTGCCGACAAAAGCATTGATATGCTCTTAAAGAGTGGTGGGATTGGTTGGTTCCATCCCCAGAAGAATCAGCGTGGATGCTGGTGAGATTGCTTCTTTGAGGGTATGTCTAATGCGTATTGTTCGATTGTTCTTGGCCGTTGCGGTTGCCGTCGGCCTTTCTTGTGGAGCCGCTCAGGCTCAGGTGATTTTTTCTGAAGACTTTGAAGGGCTGCCGCTAGGTCCGAACGTGGATGAAGAACTGGCAGGCGACAAAGTTTGGACTTCCACCGCGCCGTCTGGCTGGTCTGTTGATTCGAGCGGCGTTCCTGGATTTGGCACTGCGGATGATGGTGTGACCGAATGGGCCGGTTGGAACTTTGCTGACAAGGCTTGGTGGGTGGAAGCTGCAGGCGACCAACGCCGTTCTGAATTCTCACTGGGCCAAGGTGCAGTTGCGGTTGCGGATCCGGACGAATGGGATGACTTGGATCACGCGGATTCGGCAGCGAATGGCTGGTATGACACGTTCATGTCAACTCCGGCAATCGATATCTCCGGTGTCCCTGCCAACGGTTTGACACTCAGCTTTGATTCCAGTTGGCGTCCCGAGTTTGATGACAATTACCATCAGACAGCTAACGTTACGGTATCGTATGACGGTGGTGCGCCGGTGCAGGTTTTGTTGTGGGAATCCGATAGTGCTTCCGGCAATTTCAAAGACGCTGCAACAAACGAGATGGTCATGCTTGGGTTGGATAATCCCAGTGGCGCGTCTAGTATGGTAGTCAACTTTGGGCTGTATGACGCCGGTAACGACTGGTGGTGGGCCATTGATAATGTTGCCGTTTCTGCTGTACCCGAACCATCGTCCTTGACGCTGGTTGTTTTTAGTGCGTTGGGACTTTTCGGTTTGCGTCGACGTCGCTAAACGGCAGATTCGAATTTGACATTGCGTCATCAATAGCAAAACGGCCCTGCGGACAACGGTTCGTATTGGGCCGTTTTTTTGCGTTTGTTGGGAGCTAGTCGCCATGAAGACCAGCTGGATGATTGTTTCGCTTTTGTCTGTGGTTGTGTTGGCAGTTGTGGCCAGTACATGGTCTTTGCGCGCGGAACCGCCCAGAGTGGTAACTGTTCCGCCAAAACTGGCTGCCAAGATTCCTCGTCCCAGTGACAAGAACGGTTATGTCACGTCCGAAACGTGCAAGTCTTGTCACGCCAACGAACACGCCACATGGCACGCGTCTTACCACCGCACGATGACTCGTCCTGCCACTCCCGAAAACGTACTTGGGCGGTTTGACGGGACGGAGATTGATTCGCGAGGTTTAAAGTATCGCGTGTTTCGTGAAGGCGACGAATTCTGGGTCGAAATGCCCGATCCGGAAATCATGATGTACACCGTACAGGGCGGCAAACGAATCGAGCCTAGCGTATATCTGGTCAAGCGAAATGCAGAATCTCCTGTGGAACGTTTGGATTTGCGAGATATTCCGCGAGTCAAGCGGCATGTGATCATGACCACGGGATCGCATCACTATCAAACGTATTGGGTGGAAGGAGATGCTAAGTTTGGGCGACTCATTCAGACGTTGCCGCTGGTTTATCTGATCAAGGACGATCGCTGGATTCCTCGACAAGACGCCTTCATGGTCCCACCCGATAGCCCGCCGTTCATTACCCAATGGAATCATCATTGCATTCGCTGCCACAGCACTGGCGGGAATCCCAATTTGGTGGCGTCCGACGGAGGCAAGCCTACGGCGGCGGATCATGTCTTTGAAACAGAAGCGGCCGAACTGGGGATTGCGTGCGAAGCTTGTCACGGTCCGGGCGAAAAGCACGTTCAAATGCAGTTGGATCTAAAGAATGGCGTTACGGAAACGTCCAGCGAATTGGATCGGCAAATTGTCAATCCGGCCAAGCTGGACCACCGTCGATCGAGTCAAGTTTGTGGTCAGTGTCACGGTGTCTTCGTCATGAACGACGATGAAGCTCGACGCTACGCGTCACACGGTTCGTCCTTTCGGCCCGGCGACGATCTGGCTGCCACTCGCTATTACATTCGCTATCCAAATGAAAGTTCGCCTCCCGAACGCAAAGCGGATTTGCAACGGAATCAGACTTTTTTCCGCGAGCGTTGGTGGGATGATGGAACAATCTTGGCTGGCGGTCGCGAATATACGGCGATTATGGAAACCAAGTGTTTTCAGCACGGTACAATGTCATGCCTCTCATGTCACCAGCTACACAATCCTGACCCTGTTGACCAAGTCAAGGCTGAAATGCGTACCAATCTGGCCTGCACGCAGTGCCATGACCAACCGCAGTACACCAGCCAAGTCTCTAATCACACGCACCACGCGGAAACTTCCAGTGGCAGTGAATGCCTGAATTGTCATATGCCGTATACGTCGTACGGGTTGCTGGGCGGAATTAGAAGCCATCAAATTGCCATTCCCAATATCGGTGCCAGTCGAACGCATGGAACGCCCAACGCCTGCAACCTTTGTCACTTGGACAAAACGTTGGATTGGACGCAACGGGCGCTGACCGAATGGTATCAGGTGGAACCGCAGAGTCTGTCTCCGGACCAAAAATCGATTTCGGCAGCCTTGCTCTGGGCACTTCAAGGTCATGCCGCGCAACGAATCATTGTCGCCTGGCACATGGGGTGGGATCCGGCGAAAGAAGCATCCGGTGAAGCGTGGATACCAATATTTTTGCAGCAATTACTATCGGACCCGTACGGTATTGTTCGCTACGTTGCGTTTGACAGCTTGCGCAAATCCTCAGGGAACGAACAGCTCGAGTTCGACTTCTTGACGCAGCCGGCGGACAATCAGGCGCAGTTACAGGCCATTCGAACCAAAGTTCAACAGGACGGTGAAGCCCAGGCGGAGTTGCCGCCATCACTGCTCGGTGACCAGCGAGGCAGGTTGGACCAGGCAAAGTTTGACGAATTGCTGCTATTTCGCGATGACCGCCCGGTCACCATTAAAGAATAACGCGTGGTAATAACCAACCCGAACTGACGAAACGCTGTCGAAGCAGACAAGGCACTGAGGGCGACAGGCTCGTCTGTGCGAAATCCGCTCCTACGGTGGAAAAGTGGCGTGGCAATAGCCGCGAAAGCAGTTGTTGCTATCGGAAAATCCGCCGAAATCGTGAAGCCCTTTGGCGTGCACTGGTGTTATGAACTGTAGAGTCGGATGGCTTACGTCCGCAAGGTCGGCAATGCGAACTACGTCTAATGGCGGAAAAAGCTTGATGCCGTTCGGGCAACGTCTACAATGACGGACGTTCCCGCTCGGTCTCACTCCGAATTCCCACTAAGCAACTTCACAATACTTGCATCATAACTCTGTTCGTTCTTCACATTTGTTTCATACCCTAGGTCTTTGAAATCATTTCTAAATCTTCATAAGGGGATACGTATGTCTGTTCGGAAACAAGAATCGCGTGTGTGCGCGAGGAAATATCGTTCGGCATTTACGTTGGTGGAATTGCTGGTGGTCATCGCCATTATTGCAATCTTGGTCTTGTTGTTGTTGCCGGCCATCAATGCGGCGCGAGAAGCAGCGCGTCGAGCACAATGTCAGAATAACTTGAAGCAGTTGGGCATTGCGGTATTGAACTACGAATCGGCACTGATGAAATTACCGTTGGGCGTCAATTGCGGCGAAGGCAGCATGTGGTCAGCGTATATCTTGCCCTACATGGAAGATGAGTCGCTGAAGAAGCTGATGACCATTGGCGAAGATTCGCGAGGTAACTTTCAATGGGCTCATCCCGGACCCTACCGATATCCAATTGCTCAGCGAGACACTTTCACCAATATTATTGCCGTGGAAACGGTAATTTCGGCATACCGTTGTCCATCGGCAGCCATTCCGGAACATCAATATGACGTTTCTTCGGACAGTTGGCATGTGATGCAGCGTGCTCCTGGTTCGTACGTAGGCATTGCTTCGGGTCTGCTGACAAACCAAAACCGACCTCGTTGCATGACGGCTTTGGACGGAGTCTTATTTGGACACAGTAAGGACGAACCAGCCAAGACGATTCGTTTCAAAAAGATCAAAGATGGTGCGTCCAAGACCGCGTTGATTGGCGAAGTCTGGCACGACGGCAACACCGTTCAATCTCGAGGCCAGACGTCTGAACAAGCCCATGGTGACCGCAAAGACCATTGGTATATCGGTTCGGACGATATCGATATTTACAACGACCCATCGGAAGCTCTCGGTTCAACCGGTGTTGGCGTGAACTTGCAGAAGCGATTCAATTGCACCGTGCAAAATTCGCGAGGTGACGAATGCCAAGCCTTGCAGCTGAGTATTTCCAGTTACCATCCAGGTATGGCTCAGATTGTGTTGTGCGATGGTTCGGTAAAGGTCATCGAAGACAGCATCGACGAAAAAATCTGGAGTGCTTACGGGACACGTGCCAATCAGACCATCGACTTTTTAAATCGATCGAACTAGGACTTTGTGAATCGAGGTTATTACGTGACTCCGGCGTCTTTTCGAATTTTGTGTTTGTTCAGCCTATTGTGTTTGTCGAGTTTGGTTGGTTGCCAACAAGAGCAGGAACTGGGGTCAGGCAAGGAGCATTACCTAGCCGCCTTGGACGCGTTGGGAAAGGGAGACACCCAAACTGCCATTTCCGAACTTTCCCTGTCCATTGAAGCCGAACCCGATGTATGGGCTTATCTAGAACGGGCTCGGATTTATTCCGAACTGGGCGAAGATGAAAAAGCCAAGCAAGATCTGGTAGAAGCGAAGAAAATCGATTCGGCGAATACTCGAATTGGCTGGATTGAAGGCGAGCTCCGCAAGGCCAAAGACGCTCGGTACAAAGGCAGATTAGCCAATCCACCGCAAGGAGGAAAATGACCGAAGTCTTGTGCAGTTGTTACAAGAAAGTCAAATCTTCACGTTTGTCTCAGCAGTTTTTTTTAAAACACCGACTATGATTTTGCCCCATTGATGTTTCGATTGCGAATGCGTTCGCGTTTTTCCATCCTAAGAAAGGAATAAATTCATGACGCGCAGCTTTTTGTTTTTGTTAGCCGTGATGACAGGTTTGTCATATTGCGGCGCCGCTTGGGCTCAGAATGTACTGTATTCTGAGAACTTCGAAGGTGTTGGCTTAGGGCCTAATGTTGAGGAAGGCCTCGGTGATGACGATCCCAGGGACGAGGTTTGGAATGCCGCTCCGCCGGAAGGTTGGACGGTCGATTTGCTCGATACACCAGTCGGTGGCGTCACGGAATGGCGAGGCTGGAATTTTGTGGATCCCATTTGGTGGAGCGAAGTTGCGGGGCAGGATCGCGGAAACTTCTCCAATGGTACTGAATTTGTCGTCGCGGTCGCGGATGGTGACGAATGGGACGATAAGACTCACGAACCGGGTGCGATGAATACGTTGTTGTCCACGCCTCCGATCGACGTTACAGGCCTCGGCGGCGGCGCGGATTTGTCGTTCATGACTAGTTGGCGAGCGGACAACTGCTGCGGCGTCAATCAAACGGCAACCATCACGGCTTCTTTTGACGGCGGTGCTCCCGTCGAAATCTTGCGCTGGGAATCTGATCCGGAAAGCGACTACTTTCAGGCGGACCTAAACGACTTCATTCCGATTATCGAAGACGTTCCCGTTGACATCCCCAATGGCGCGCAGGAAGTTGTCTTCAATTTCGGCTATGTTGGCGGAAACAATTGGTGGTGGGCCATCGACAACATTGAATTCGGCGATTTCACCGAAGACTTTGAAAGCGTTACGCTTGGTCCCAATGTGGACGAAGGTCGTTCGTTTTTCGATCCGGATGCAACCGTTTGGTCGCCAACGGGTCCGGAAGGTTGGACCGTTGAAAACCAGGTTCCAGGTCAAGACGAAGAAGGCGATTTCAATGGCGTGCAAGAATGGATTGGCTGGACATTTGCCAATAAAGATTGGTGGGTGCAGGTGGCAGGAGACCAACGCCGTTCCGAGTTTACTCTGGGCGAAGGCACTGTCATGATTGCCGATCCAGACGAATGGGACGACGCAGCGCATCCTGATTCCGCTTCTGAAGGTTGGTACAACACGGACATGAGCTTGCCACCGATATCGCTAGAAGGTGTCGAAGAAGGCAGCGTGGAAATTACCTTTGATTCTAGCTGGCGTCCCGAATTCGACGATAACTACCAGCAATCGGGTCGTCTTACGGTTTCGTTTGATGGTGGTGCTCCGGTGGAACTATTCACTTGGCTATCTGATCCAGACAGCCCCTTGTTCAAAGATGACAATTCCACCAACGAAACACTCACCTACAGCGTTCCAAATCCGGCCGGCGCGTCGGAAATGGTATTTACCTTCAGCATGTTTGACGCTGGTAACGACTGGTGGTGGGCCGTGGATAATGTTGTTGTCACCGGATCTGGTGGCGGCGGCGGTCTGACCGGGGACTTCAACAACGATGGTGTTGTCACCACGGCGGATTTGGACGTCATGGTCCTGGGTAACGCTGCCTATGACGTAACGGGTGACGGCAATGCCGACGCCGCTGACGTGACCGAAATGGTATCTGGCTTGATCAACACCTGGATCGGTGATTCCAACGGTGACGGCGAATTCAGTTCGGGTGACTTTGTCCAAGTCTTTGGAATTGGCAAATTCGAAACCGGACAAGCGGCCACCTGGTCGGAAGGTGACTGGAACCTGGATGGTGTCTTTGACACCAGCGATTTCGTCGCGGCATTCACGGAAGGTGGTTATGAACTAGGGCCCAAGGCTGCCGTGTCCGCAGTGCCGGAACCAAGCACCGTTGTCATGTTGCTGTTTGGTTTGTTGCCCATCGGCATGTTGCGACGCCGTTCGTAATGAACCTGTTTTGCTGATTTTCAAAAAGGCCCTCGTTGATCCAACGGGGGCTTTTTTTATTACGCCCAACATCGTATTCTCGCAGCTTCATGACTCTTTTTCGTCAAGGAATGAATCTATGGTGACCACCCCGTCTAAAATTGATGAACATCAGGAACGAGTCGAAGGAGATACAAATCGCTCTCCTTTACGTGCGGCCTATCAGCAGCAGTTCATGGACGAAGCCACTTGGCAAGTGCTGAACGACGACGCCGAATACTTTCTTCATCAATCGCTTTCCACACCCTGTATTGATGCCATTGTGGAAGCGGAAGGAATCTATCTGACCGACGTTGCCGGCCGCAAAATCATGGATTTCCATGGCAACGGTGTGCACCATGTCGGGTTTCGTCATCCGCGGGTGATCCAAGCGGCCAAAGACCAAATGGACAAACTGCCCTTTTGTACTCGTCGTTACACCAATCCCAAAGCGGTAGAGCTAGCCAAGAAGCTCATATCGATCACGCCCGACGGCCTGGACAAGGTCTTATTCGCGCCAGGTGGCACCAACGCCATCGGGATTGCCATGAAGCTGGCTCGTCTAGCAACTGGACGCTACAAGACTATTTCCATGTGGGGTTCGTTCCACGGTGCGTCCATCGATGTGATTTCCGTTGGCGGACAAACGCTCTTTAGCGGCGGACTTGGGCCGCTGTTGCCCGGAGCGATGCATATTCGACCGCCGGTTCCGGAAGGCTGTCCGTTTGGCTGTCGCAATACGTGCAACGCCAATTGTGCGGATTACGTTTCGCACATCATGGAGAATGAAGGAGACATTGCTGCGGTCATTGCCGAACCCATTCGTTGGTCTACGGTGACGCTGCCACCTAAAGAGTATTGGCAGAAAATTCGCGAATACTGCGATCGCCACGGCGCACTATTGATCTTTGATGAAATCGGAACAGGCCTCGGTCGAACCGGAAAAATGTTCGCCTTTGAACATTTCGATGTTGTCCCGGACATGGTCGTGTTGGGCAAAGGTTTTGGGGGCGGCGTCATGCCGTTGGCTGGTGTGATTGCCAGGAAGGATCTGGACGTGGCGGGTGATCGAGCGATCGGACACTACACACACGAAAAGAATCCGGTCAGTTGTGCGGCCGGTTTGGCCGTGATTGATACCATCCAGCAAGGCAACTTGATTCAACACGCTTGCGAACTTGGCGAATATACCGTCAACCGCATCAATGAATGGCGTTCGCAGTTCCCGTTTCTGGTGGAAGCTCGAGGCCATGGGTTGTTGATCGGAATCGAACTGAAAGACACGCCTGAATTCGGTTCGTCCTTGCACTTGGCCGAATGGGTCATGTACCGAGCGATGGGGAAAGGACTCAGTTTCAAAGTTTCGGCGGGCAATGTGCTGACGTGGGCGCCGCCCATGATTATCACTCGCCAACAAATGGACGATGCCATTACCATTCTTTCTGAATGTTTTGCCGAAGCACCGCCGAAATAAACCCACAGCAGCAGAATTATGAGTGATAAATCACCGTCTGGATTCCTGAACGTCAACAAGCCGGCCGGTGTTACATCGCGAGACATCGTGAATCAGGTTCAACGTTTGTTCGGCGGCCGGCGAACCAAGGTGGGACACGCCGGCACGCTGGATCCATTAGCCACTGGCGTCTTGGTCGTAGCCGTTGGACAAGCAACTCGATTGGTCGAATATGTCCAGCAGATGCGGAAAACGTACGTCGCCAAATTCTTGCTCGGTCGCCACAGCGATACCGAAGACATCGAAGGTACGGTCGTCGAACAATCGGACGCAACTGTTCCGTCCGAAGCAGAACTGCGATACTCACTTCCACCATTCGTTGGCCAAATCCTGCAACGTCCTCCCGTCTATTCGGCACTGAAGGTGAATGGCCAACGAGCATATGCGTTGGCGCGAAAAGGCGAATCCGTTCAACTGGACGCTCGGCCCATTCAAATCTATTCGCTGGAGTTGGAACGATTTCAATACCCGGAAATGCAACTCCGGATTGAATGCGGCAGCGGCACCTATGTCCGTTCGTTGGGACGAGACATCGCGGAATCGCTACGCACGTCGGCCATCATGTCCGAACTTGTTCGCACGCAGATTGGAGCGTTTCACCAATCGAATTCGTTGGATCCGCTTCTCTTTTCGCCAGGCTATCTGCAGTCACATCTTCAACCGTTGGTGATGGCGACGAATGAACTGACACAAATCCCGTTGGATTCGCACCAACAGCACGAAATCCAATTCGGCCGGTCCATTTCCGTCCAGACGCACGTTCAAGACGAATTCGCCGCGCTGGATGCGAACGGACATCTATTGGCCATCATGGATCGTTCACAGTCCGGCCACTGGCGTCCGAAGAAAAATTTCTGCGTGGCGGATTGACCCGCTGGGTTTTGTCCTTACGGCTGGCCGATTCCCCAATCGATAGTGCGATTGCTCGGCTAGAATGCGGTTGTCCAATGTCAACATGGACGCGAGTAGGTTGCAATTTGTCAACCGCGACCCAATCCGCACCAAGAAACCTGCAACCATCAACGCTCCTTTTCGGTTTCAAACGCGACATTGACGTACGTTTTAGAGTAATTACAGCACACGAGAAACGTACGTATGAACAGCAAAGACGTTACCAAAAC
>JAGQOZ010000239.1 GCA_020426955.1 Planctomycetales bacterium | reverse complement strand
ACGAATTAGATGACCTGCGTCCGTATCTGGCAACCATGCCTTTAGGTCCCAGATTCGCACAGTTCCTAGATTCGGTCGATCGAACCGCGCGACGCACCATCGACTTCTTGGTCGACTTAAACCGGCAAGTTCAAGACGCCATTGAATATGTGATTCGCTTGGAACCCGGAGTGCAAACGCCCGAAGAGACATTGCTGCTGCGGCAAGGTTCGTGCCGCGATTCCGCTTTGCTGCTATTGCATCTGCTACGCCACTTGGGATTTGCCAGCCGCTTTGTTTCCGGCTATCTGATTCAGCTGAAGCCGGACCAAAAATCACTGGACGGTCCCAGCGGCACGGAAGAAGATTTCACGGACCTGCACGCTTGGACAGAAGTCTATTTGCCAGGCGCAGGTTGGATTGGCTTGGATCCTACATCTGGTCTGCTTGCTGGCGAAGGCCATATTCCGCTGGCCTGCACGCCGTCACCACAATCTGCCGCACCTATTTCCGGATCGCTCGAGCTGTGCGAAACGCAATTCGATTTTTCGATGTCGGTGGAACGAATTTATGAAACGCCTCGAGTCACTAAGCCGTACACAGAAGAACAGTGGCATCGCATCGAATCGCTAGGCCACGCCATTGACGTCCATTTGGAAAAAGGTGACGTGCGTCTCACCATGGGTGGCGAACCGACGTTTGTTTCCATTGATGACATGGAAGGCGAAGAATGGAAAACCGAAGCCTTGGGGCCCACCAAGCGGCGACTGGCGAATCAGATCTTTCAGCGACTACAGCAGCGATTTGCTGATGGTGGCTTACCGCATTACGGACAAGGAAAATGGTATCCCGGCGAACCACTTCCTCGTTGGGCGTTGCGCTGCTACTGGCGCAAAGATGGTCAACCGATTTGGCAAGACTCGCAGTGGTACGCCGACGATGATACGGACTACGGCATGACCGCCGACGACGCTCGGCAATTCACGCAAGCCTTAGCGGATCGTTTGGGCGTGGACGCTCAGCATGCGCTGGACGGCTATGAAGACGTATTCTATTACATGTGGAAAGAACGTCGTTTGCCCGCCAACGTGAGCCTGCGCGATAACTGTTTAGAAGACGAAACGGAACGAAAACGGTTGGCTCGTGTTTTTGAACAAGGCATCACGTCATCGGTTGGCTGCGTCTTGCCGCTTCAATATCGTTGGTGGGGACCGCAGCCAGGTTGGCAAAGCGGATTCTGGGCGGTCCGATCGGAAGAACTGTTCTTGATTCCGGGTGATTCGCCGATGGGCTATCGTCTGCCGCTGCAGTCTTTGGTCTACGTCGGCGAAGCCCAGCCTTTGGCGGAACTGTACCCTCGCGATCCCTTTGACGCTCGTGCCGAATTGCCTTCCTATCAGCAATTACGCATGCATCTGGCCAACGGGCAGGCCTCGAAGGCTCATTCGCACGCATCGACTTTGGTTCACCAATTCGCTCCGGCCAGTGGAAGCGACGGAAACGGCGACAGTCGCTTATTGGACGAAAGTGCGTTCGAAACACTTGTAACGGACAACGCCGCGTCTCAGCCAGTTACCAACGACATTGTACGAACCGCGCTTTGCGTCGAACCTCGTCACGGACGCTTGCATATCTTCCTGCCTCCGGTGGATCTGTTAGAGCACTACCTGGAGCTGATTACGGCAATCGAACAGACTGCGGCGTCCTTGCAAATGCCGGTGGTGATCGAAGGGTACCACCCGCCACAAGATAATCGGTTGCAGCATTTCAGTGTTACTCCGGATCCGGGCGTGATTGAAGTGAATGTGCATCCAGCGCACAACTGGAGTGAATTGGTAGACATCACAACCAGTGTTTATGAGGACGCGCGAGCTTCTCGGTTGGGGACGGAAAAGTTTGATCTGGACGGCACCCATACTGGTACCGGTGGCGGCAACCACGTCGTGTTAGGCGGACCGACGCCCGGTGACAGTCCGTTCTTGCGTCGGCCCGATTTATTGAAAAGCCTATTGGCATATTGGCACAACCATCCGTCGCTTTCGTACTTGTTTTCCGGACGTTTCATTGGGCCTACCAGCCAAGCGCCGCGAGTGGACGAAGGGCGACAAGATTCTGTGTACGAACTGAAGATTGCGTTCCAGCAGGTTGGCCAGCAGATGCATTGCCCTGCTTGGCTAGTGGATCGAATCTTTCGCCACTTATTGGTCGATGTGACCGGCAACACGCATCGAGCCGAATTCTGTATCGACAAACTCTTTTCACCGGATAGTAGTTCGGGACGATTGGGCTTGGTTGAATTCCGCGCGTTTGAAATGCCACCGCACGCACGCATGAGTCTCACTCAGCAACTGTTATTACGCTGCTTGGTCGCGCGCTTTTGGGAGAATCCTTATGAAGTGGAAATCGCCAATTGGCGGACTTCGCTTCACGATCGCTTTCTGCTGCCTCATTTTGTTTGGCAAGACTTTGAAGATGTCATCAGCGAAACTCGCGACGCCGGCTATGCTATGGAACTCGAATGGTTTGCCCCGCATTTCGAATTTCGCTTTCCCAAGATCGGTGAATTTACTCAGCGAAGTGTCAAAGTGGAACTGCGTCAAGCGATTGAGCCGTGGTACGTCTTGGGCGAAGAACCAGGCGGCGGATTTACGGCACGCTATGTCGATTCTTCGCTGCAACGGTTGCAAGTCAAAACATTCGGGATGACGGACGACCGTTATTCGGTGACGTGCAACGGTCGCACGCTGCCACTGCATCCGACTGGAACGCAAGGAGAATACGTGGCGGGGGTTCGGTACCGAGCTTGGCAACCGCCGCATTGTTTGCATCCAACCATTGGTGTCGACGTGCCGCTGGTATTCGATTTGTATGACCAATGGCAACAGCGGTCATTGGGCGGGTGTCGCTACAATGTCGAGCATCCGGGTGGTCTGAATCCTAGTACATTTCCGGTGAATGCGTACGAAGCGGAAAGTCGTCGCGGCGTGCGGTTTAGCCGACTAGGTCATTCGGGCGGCCATTATTCGGCAGCACCGGCACAGGTGAATCCGGACTTTCCCTTGACGTTGGACCTGCGTTTCCAGCCATCCTAGCCAACGGCGTGACCGACAGCGATAATTAATACGGATGCGGCAATACGACCAACCGACGTCTTGTTTTTGGCGAGTGTCGCATGAGTTTTCGCAGAAGGAAGAATCCGTTGTCGCAGTCGCAGTCACAAAGTTCATCGTCACCGGTGTCGCCGGCGGCTACCAATGTGCGACCTTCGTTGTTGACGAGTTACGCTAGTCCGACCGGCACCTTCGATGAAGCTCGCTTGCCCAACGGTACGTTGCGCGAACCGTGGAACAAATTGATTCGCCAACTAGATCAACTCGGAACCAACGAATTGATCGATCGCTGGGCGACTGCGGAACGCTTGGTGCATGAAAACGGCATCGCTTACAGCGCCTTTGGGACGCCTTCGGAAGCCGCGCGTCCTTGGCAATTGGATCCGTTGCCGTTGTTGATTCGGGAAGCGGAATGGCAAAACGTAGCGGCCGGTTTACAGCAACGAGCGGCGCTGTTGGAGGCCTTGTTGGCGGACTTATTCGGCCCGCAAACGTTGTTGACCAATGGCGTACTGCCACCTGATTTTGTCCACTTGCATCCAGGCTTTCGTTTACCGTACCATCGCCACAAAGCGACTTCGCAAAACTATCTTCAATGTTACGCCGCTGATTTAGCTCGAGCAACCGATGGTTCGTGGTGGGTGCTGGGCGACCGAACGGAAGCGCCATCGGGATTGGGATTCGCGCTGGAAAACCGAGTGGTCTTGTCGGCGATGTTGCCCAATATTTTTCGCGAATCGCATGTCCAAAGACTGGCACCTTTTTTCATTTCGTTGCGAGAAGCCTTGCGGTCCTTGGCGCCCAAACGGAAAGAGAATCCTCGGATTGTCATGCTGAGCCAAGGACCGGGAAATCGCAATTATTTTGAAGACGCCTATCTGTCTCGCTACCTGGGCTACACCTTGGCCGAAGGCGCAGATCTGTCTGTTCGCAGCAACCAAGTGATGCTGAAAACACTCGGCGGCCTGCTGCCGGTGGAAGTACTTCTCAGAAGACCCAACAGTGAAGACTGTGATCCATTGGAGCTAAACGGATTCTCACAATTGGGTGCCACCGGATTGCTGCAAGCGGTTCGCAGCAGAACCGTCGCGGTGGCCAACGCCTTTGGCAGCGGACTGGCGGAATCACCCATTGTCATGGCCTTCTTGCCTCGTCTGTGCCAGGCACTCTTTGGAGAAGACTTGAAGATTCCCGGTGTAGCCACGTGGTGGTGTGGCGAAGCATCGTCGCTGACGCACGTCTTGGCAAATCTTGGCAAATTGGTCATCAAACCTGCGTTTCGGCAACGCGGTGGTGAACGTCAACTTGTCAAAGAGCTACAGGAACTGCCGCTGGAACAATTGGCGGAACGCATCAAGGCCAACCCCAGACATTATGTGGGGCAAGAAAGAATTACGCGTTCTTCGATTCCTCGTTGGGACAACGGAAACGTGCAGACGGCATTTGTCGCGTTGCGTGCATTCGCCGTCTATGCGAACGGTGCACATCACGTTCTGCCGGGCGGATTGGCCAGAACATTCGGTTCGTCTGAATCGTTGGAATTGTCGCTGGCTTCCGGCGAAGGGAGCAAGGACACGTGGATCTTGGCCGACAAGCCGGTAGAACATGTCACCTTGTTGTCACCGCACAAGCACGCATTGCAATTGCGCCGCGGTGGCATGGATTTGCCTAGCCGAGTAGCGGACAATGTGTTTTGGCTGGGCCGATTAGTAGAGCGCGCCGAAGCGTCCGCTCGCTTGCTCCGCACGGTTGTCACAAGGCTGACCAGTGAAACCGGTTCGTCCACTTTGGTAGAAATGCCGCTGCTGATTCGCGCGTTGGTGGACAACGGTCAAATTGAGCCCGGTTTTGCGGTAGAAGGTATCAAACAACAATTGCCCAGCTTCGAACGCAGTCTGCCCGCTATGGTGCAAGACGCTTCGCATCCGGGAAGTTTACGTTCGATCTTGGATGAAGTGTTCCGAGTTGCGTCAAAGGTGCGCGACCGAATTTCCATTGACAGTTGGCGAATTATGGTTCGTATTGATGAAGCCTTTCGCCCACCCGATCAACACTGTGATCTCGCTGATTTATTGACCATGATCAACGAACTGTTGATCGACTTGGCTGCCTTCAGCGGTATGGTCATGGAAAGTATGACTCGGACAGAAGTCTTCCGCTTTCTGGATTTGGGACGCCGCTTGGAACGAGCGGTCCAAACAGTCCAGTTGGTGAACAGCTGTTTCGTCGATAGCGGAAAAATCCCAGGCGAGTTGCTGGAAGCCATTCTGGAGATCGGCGACAGCCTGATGACCTATCGAGCCCGTTACCACGCGGACCTGCAATTAGCTCCCGTCTTGGACTTGCTATTGACGGACGATACCAATCCTCGTTCTTTAGCTTTCCAGCTGGAAGCCATTGAACAACATGTCATCAGTCTGCCCAGATACGAATGCCAAGTTGGCTATTCCAGCGAACAGCGTCTGGCTATGACGATGCTGCACACGGTGCGCATGGCCGACATGGAGGCGATCAGTGAATTGTATCACCTGGGAAACCAAGAACAGTTAGAGCGAATTCTAATTGACCTGGACACCAAGCTGCCCGTACTGTCCAACGCGATTAGCCACCGGTATTTGATTCACATCGGTCCGTCGCGACAAATGAATGACATAGAATTGCATATCGAATAGACGCATGAAATATCGCATTACGCACATTACCAAGTATTCTTACAGCGATCCGGCGCCGGTTTGCCACAACCAAGTTCACTTGGCACCTCGCGCGTTGCCCGGGCAAACCTGTGACGAATTTCGCTTGCTGGTGACGCCCACGCCATCGCATCGAGGGAATCGAGCGGACTACTTTGGAAATCGCATTGACTATTTTGCCATCGACGAACCGCATGTCGGCCTGACCGTGACGGCGCAGAGCCTATTGTCCGTGACCTCGCCGCCAACCGCTCCGATGGACGATTCCACGCCCTGGGAAACGGTGGCCCATTCGCTGAAGCGCCCCATGTCCCCCGAAACGTTAGCCGCCGCCCAATTTGTGTTCCCTTCGCACCATATCCCCTATGACAAATTGTTGTCAGACTACGCGTTAACTTCGTTCTCGGCAGGCGCACCCGTTGTGGCCGCGTGTCAAGATTTGACTCGACGCATTCACACGGACTTTCGCTATGACCCCAAGGCGACCAACGTGAACACGCCCGTGCACGATGTGATGCTACGTCGAGCAGGAGTGTGTCAGGATTTTGCTCATTTGCAAATTGCCATGTTGCGAACCTTGGGACTGGCGGCCCGATATGTCAGCGGCTATTTGCGAACAATGCCGCCGCCGGGCAAGCCACGTCTGATTGGCGCCGATGCATCACACGCTTGGCTGTCTGTGTTTTGCGGGCCGCAAGGCTGGGTCGACTTTGATCCGACGAATAATGTCATTCCTTCGTCAGACCATATTACGCTGGCTTGGGGCCGAGACTACGCGGATGTGTGTCCCATTCAAGGCGTCTTTGTCGGCGGCGGCAGCCACAGCATGACTATTTCGGTCGACGTCAATCCGCTTGGTGAAACGTAGCCGAAACGGGACGTGGACAAAGTCACCACCATCGGACCGTCCGTCTCCATTCCAGTCGCCTTGCGAAAACGAAGTCTCGTCACGCAAACTCAAAGACAACAATCCCAATTACGATCCCCAAAACCACGGCCAGCGCGGCCAAGAAACCAAACAAGATTGCTCGCGTCGCCAGAGATGTTTTGACCTTCGTCTGCGGCGTAGCGTTGATGATCCGTTTGTATTCAGCGGAACAGATGTAGGCACCTTTCTTGGACAGCAATAGATACAAACCGTAGCCGCCCAACATCGTGCCGATCGGAAAGCTAATCATCCAAATTGCCGAGCAAACCGCACTCGGCTTTCTCGATTCGTCGCGCAGTTTCCTCAAGCCCTTGCCGGCAACGATATGCAAAATGCCCCAGCCAACTAGCAACGGAGCAAGCACGACGGCAATCGTGAAACTGAACGCATCGAACCTTTCGTCAAAGTAAAACGCAATGGGGACGAATACGCTGGCCGGAATCATCGCCGCGCCATAAAGCGCGAAGAATCCGCCGATATTCTTGATGGTCCGTTCACGCCGAATATGCTCGCGACGAATCTGTTCGTCCGGCGTTTCCGCAGCCTTCGTTTCGACAATATCTTCGACCAACGGCGAAGCAAACGGATTTTCACGTTCGTTGTCCATGGCTGCTTCTACCTTTGTCCGAAGATCGCTATTTCGCATCACGCGAATTCAAAAACAACCACGCCAACCAGGATCGCCAGTAGGATCAGCAAGGTGATCAGTACCGTCCAGGCCACCCAGGATGTCTTGATCTTCACATGGGGCGTAACGGCGATGATCCGTTTGTATTCATCGGAACAGACGTAGGCACCTTTCTTGGATAGCAGCAGATACAAAAAGTAAATGCCCAAGATCGTGCCGATCGGAACACTGATCATCGACAGTGCCGAAAAGAAACCGGCGGGTAGCCGAGCCCAATTCTTGAGCCTAAATAGGCCAATGCCGGAAGCAACTTGCAAGACCGCCATGCCGAAGATGATTGCGGAAACTCCAAACGCAATCGCCAGTTCAAGCCCACCAACGTTGCCTGCGGTCATGAGCTCCCAAAGCCCCGGAAGCGCCACAAGGCAAATCAGGAACGTGAACCCAGAGCCCAAAATATAAAGCACGCCGATTGTCTTAATGCTTTTTTCGTGCCGAATATGGTCACGGCGAATCTGTTCGTCCGGAGCGACAACGACATTGGCTTCGACAATATCATCTACCATCGGTGACGCAAACGGGTTTTCTGACGGACTTTCCATGGGCTTCCCCCAAAACTGGATGTGAATAGCAACTCGCCGCAAATCCCATTATAATGAGCGTCCTGCCATTTTGATCACACCAGCTTTCCCCAAAACCTTCGGCTCGCGTTTGCTGGCCTTTAAGGACCTGTTTCATGCCGGAATTCACGCTTATTCGCTTGAGGTTTGTGATTCACTGCTTAACGCTGTTCGCCATTTTCAGCCCGATATCACCGGTTCGGGCAGACGAACCTGCCGCCATCGAATATGAAAAGCAAATCTTGCCTATCTTGGCGGACAATTGTTTTGCGTGTCATGGTCGCGACGAAGAAGCTCGCGCCACCGACTTGCGTATCGATTCGGCCGAAGAAGCGTACAAGGACCATGGCGGGGTGATTGCGATTTCACCCGGTTCGCTCGAAAACAGCGAACTATGGCTTCGCGTCACCAGTGACGATCCCGATCTGCGCATGCCGCCAGCCGACAGCAACAAAACGCTGTCGGCCGAACAAATCGAATTGCTGGGCCAGTGGATTCAGCAAGGTGCACCTTACGCACAGCACTGGGCTTTTTCCGCTCCGGTGGCTCGTGAAATACCAGCCACGTCCGGATTGGAAAACATCCAAAATCCGATTGACGCTTTCATCCGTCAGCAACTAACTGACACCGGTTTGTCACCTAGTGCGGAAGCAGATCGTAGGACGCTGATTCGACGAGTGGCCTTTGTAACAACCGGTCTGCCGCCTACGCCGGACGAAGTAACGCAATTCGTCAACGACACGCATCCCGATGCTTATGGTCGCATGGTGGATCGGTATTTGAGTTCGCCGCACTATGGCGAAGAGATGGCTCGGCATTGGCTGGATGTTGCTCGTTATGCCGACACGCACGGCATGCATTTGGACAACGAACGGCACA
>JAGQOZ010000238.1 GCA_020426955.1 Planctomycetales bacterium | reverse complement strand
CCACTTCTTCCCATGGCACTGATTTGTCCGTCGCCAGTTGGGAAACGGTTTCTATCAACTGACTAAGACATGTTAACGAAACCACAACGGGCGATTTCGGCAAATCCGCCGGCTCCAACAGATTGACGCCACCCAACTGAAGAATTCGAGAATCCGCAGCTGCGGCCTGCGATTGGACTCCCTGCTGCAGTGCGGTCTGGTCAATATCTACCAGGACCAATTCACCAAAGGTAGATAAGAGCGTCTTCAGATCCAGGTCGTTGCAGTTGCCGGCCCCCAAGCACAAAATTCGATTCGCTGGTGCAAACCGCGCTAACAGATCCGATATTTTCTGCCGGTGGTGCGAGTAATTGGCCCATTCGCCCCGAGTTCGCTGGTTGCGATCCCGCTGTTGAATCTCGATGCGTTCGGAAAATCCAGAAAAAAACGAACTCGACATCTATCCCATTCCGCACAAGCCACCCAGAATACCTCCACACGACTCAATGCGCCCCGCGAAAACGGATTCTTTGGTTTCGGCCGGGCTACATGGTAGATTTGGTAATCACAGGCGAACGCCGTAAAATTGAAGCGTCTATCGGGTAGGGTACCATGAAACGAATTGCCTTTCTTCTAATCCTTTTGCTTCCCGGATGTTTTGGCTCCACACCAGCACAGCGAGCCAGCGATTTTTTGGGCAATGGCGAATATGCGCAAGCGATTCTGGTCTGCGAACAGCGCATTTCGGAATTGCCGAATGAATCGACATCGGAAGAGCAAGAAGAGCGCGGCCGCCTCTATCGCCTGATGGGCCAGTGCCAAATTCTGCTGAGCGAAGCCACAGATTCCGAATCGCAGAAAATTGAATACTTGAAACAGAGTTCCATCAGCTTCGAAAACTCACTGCAATGCGCTCCCAACCACTATACACATCTAAATCTAGCTGACGTGTACCACAAATTGGCAACACTGACGGACGACGAAAGCTTACTGGTCAAAGCCGAGGAACACGAACAACTGAGTCGCAAAGACAATACAGACTATAGCATCGCTTATGTGAATGATCATCAGCAGGGCCCGTCGGTCATGGCCAATCGCATTCGCAGTAAAGCGACACTCGACGATGCCCAACAATCAAATCAGAGTTCCAACTATCGTCAGCAAGAACAGAACCAAGACGATTCGGCGGCCCCAGATGATTCTGATTCCTATCGCCACCATTCCTTGGCAGACAATGCGGACGATCAACCCGAGGATGTTGGGGACGAACCGGGAGATGATCAGCGAAAAACGCTCACCGGCGACGGTGCTGAAAACGCTTCGTCACAACACGCGAAACGGTCGTCGAATCATTCAGACCGGCCCGGCGGACAGCCTTTAGTAACCGAACTCAAGAACCCGTTGGCAAAAAAGCAAGACAGTCCAGAATCCAAAAACCAATTCCGTTCACCTTTGGACACCGATCCTGATGAGGTACCAGAAGAAGATGAATCAGAGTCGGATGGTACACCGATTGCCGACACGGTGCCTCGTATTCCATCGTCTCCCTTCGCCATTCCCGACGCCATGTTCACGCCCGAGCCGTTGCCCACTGCTCCAAATTGGTTCGACCCAACCGGCAATGCTACATTTTCCACGCCGCCCGCACCGACGACCGGTTTGACCGGCGACATGTATCGCGCACGCCCAAACGATGGCTACGAATTTAACATCGCGAATACGCCAACCATGCGCAACAGTCGACCACAAACGGGACTAGGCATTCAAGCAGCTCCGCCACAAGGCAGTGTCGCGATGCCGTTTGGGTCGAACCCGCTACATGCATCGCCATTCGGAACCGCACCAACGGCATTCACTCCGCCCATATCAGGCCGTGACCAAATGATGCAGGACATCCATTTGCCCGAAAAGATCACAGCACCCTACGCATTTCCAGGGCAACCGATTTCGCCGTGGAATGGCAGTTTGCCTGGCACAAACCGGCGCTCGTCGGTAAACAGCCCCGCGTCAGCGCCGTATGCCGAATTGCCAAAATAACCGAATCCAAGCCATCATCGCCCAGACATCGACCTGGCCTTTTGGAAGCATTCGACAATTCGCTGCTGTAACAAATCCACCAGCTGATCATCGTCAAGCGACGCGATCGTTTCGACGGAAATGGGGTTGCCGTAACAAACGGCCATTCGCGCGAACCACGGATACTTTTGATCTTTCGGCCATGCGTGATACGCGCCGTCCAAGCCAACGGGAACAATGGGAACTTTGCCTCGTCGAGCCAGCGCGCAGAAGCCGCTCTTGATTTTGCCAACATCTCCGTTGGTGGTGCGAGTTCCTTCGGGAAAGATAAGTACCATTTCTTGCTTCTTCAACCGTTTGAGCGTCTCCTTAATGCCGCCAATCCCGATTCCGTCTCGTTGTATCGGAATCGCGTTATACCAATGCATTAAGCCTCGCAGTACCGGCACTTCAAACAGGGTTTCTCGCGCCACGTAGTTCATAGATCTAGGACAAAATGAACCAATCAACACCGGGTCGAAAAAGCTTTGGTGGTTGGCACACAGTAATGCTCCGCCCTGAGTGGGAATCTCAGATTGGCCCGTACTTCTCATGCGAAACAACAACCAACTGGTGATGCGGACGAACCACTGAGTGAGACGGTATGTCGACGTTCTTAGCCACTTCATCATCAAATTCGACTTCAAAAAAAATCCCCTGGCATCCCTGACGGCAGCACAGCTATCACGACCTAAATTGCGAATTCGCCAGCATCGGCAAAATCCGTCAACTCGACCTCAAGCTCCTGTCTTCAATCTCCGACAAATATTCAAGCCCCGTTGCCGTCTGGTTCAACGTGGTTCGCTCCGGCACAAAAAGGAAATCAATCATGAAAACGGTGGCATCCGTCGGTTTGTTGGTAGTCAGTTCGCTGTTCCTAGGCTGCGCCATGTGCGCGAACCCTCACGACTGCACATACAACGCCTACGGTGGCCTTCGTCCCAGCACGGAATTAAGCCGAGGACGCGTTGGATCAGTGCTGGACCCCGTTCCGGGTGTCGTCACCACATCCGCACCTGCGTACCCCACAATCGCTCCGTACAGCGAAGGTACACCCGAGCCTCTCCCATCTGCGATCGAACCGCCACCTTCGACCAACGAAGACGATAGTTCGAATTTACAAAACGACAATCCAACGTCACCTTCGGACGAATCGAACAACGACCTTCCTGATTTACCCGACTTGGATCCCAATGCGGAAGATACCTTGCCCGACTTGCCCAATTTGGAGGAAATCAGCATCCCCAGCGCTTCTGATTTCGGAAGTTAGCGTTGTTGTTACGTCGCTCCGCAACACTTGTATCTCGGATGAATCAACGTATCATTCGAAGGCCTGTAACACAGCTTGGACTTCGCCGAGTATTTGTTCCGGTTCCGCCATTCTGCCGACACCCACTTGTCGGCAACTTAACCATCCCGAACCCGGTGCAATCAACCGAACGCCGTCTTCAGTCAGCTGCTTTAAGTTCCGTTGTACCGCTGGCTTATTCCACATCTGCACGTTCATGGCTGGCGCCAGTAGCACAGGCCCTTCGAAACAAAGGTACAACGTGGACAACAGGTCGTCGGCAATACCGTTGGCAATCTTCCCCACAAAGTCTGCCGTGGCAGGTGCCACACACATTAATGCGGCTCGATCCGCCAATTCAATGTGTGCACCCAACGGATAGTGTTCCGGGTCCATGATGCGAGTCGCAACGTGACGCTTGGTCAGCGCGGCAAAAGTCGCTTCACCAACAAAGGACGTTGCGGCCGAAGTCATGGCAACCGTCACGTGATGTCCCGCTTGCACCAACTGGCTGACGAATGCAGCCGTTTTGAATGCCGCAATCCCACCAGTGACGCCAACCAATACCTCGCGAGGAATCATAGGTCGGTCGGATCCAGTTTGGTCAGATCCAATTCGGGTCCTTGATCATCGCCGGTGACTCGGACTTCATTGGACGCATCCAAATAGATTTTGTCTTGCAGGATCTCCTGCAGCACAATGGAAAACTTGTTTTCCGTGTCAATCTTGACCAACGGTCGGCTTCCGGCGTTGAGTGCCACCAGACGTTTTTGAATCAACGTCGACAACTTAAAACGACCACCCACCTTGTTGACGATTTCCTCTTCTTTCAGTTCTTCCATCATCGCTAGGGGTCTCCTACTTTTACTTTTTCAAGTTCTGAGATTTTGAATTGTGGACTTGTACGTAAATCATTCGGCCGATTCGCTCAAAATGCGAATCATCTGAGCGACCGCCTCATCCAAGTTATTGTTAATAATTTCGTAATGATATTTGTCTCGAAAGTTCCATTCGTGCGCCGCAACTTCCAGTCGTCGGCTCAGTGATTCCGGTGTCTCGGTTCCCCGATCTTCCAACCGCTGCCGCAGAGTATCTAAGCTGTCTGGGCGAACAAAAAACGTAACGGCATCCGGATGAGCTTTGAGAACTTCCTGCATCCCTTGCACATCAATTTCCAACACCACCCAGCGTCCCGCGTTCATGCGGTCCGCCACTTCCGATCGCAACGTTCCGTACCAGTAGCCTCGGCCAAAAACTTCAAAGCATTCCAAAAAGCTACCGTTCGCACGTCCGGCCTGAAAGGCGTCATCCGTCCAAAAATGATAGTCCTTGCCGTCCACTTCACCGGGACGCGCTGGCCGAGTGGTGACGGAAACGCTCAATTCCAACGGCAACGTGGACGCCTCCAAGACTCGACGCACCAGGGTCGTCTTGCCTGCTCCTGAAGGTCCGGAAATGATGACCACCTTGCCCTTAGGCATGTAACCAACTCTCTAAACGTCTCGCAGCCGCTTTTGAGGCTATTGTCATAACCTGTTTATGCACTCGGCAGCAAATTCAACTGCGTACGGTATGAAATCCAACTAATCAAATTGCAAACTTTGTCTGGCGAAACAGACCTCTCGGTTTACCGACCGGATTATTCGATGTTTTGCACCATTTCTCGCAGCCGTTCAATCACGGTCTTGATTTCGACCACATTTCTGGCAATTTCGGCATCGTTCGCCTTTGATCCAATCGTATTGACTTCTCGGAACAGCTCTTGAATCAAGAAATCCAACTTTCGCCCTGCGGATTCTTTTGAGCTCATGATCTGATCAAATTGCTCCAAATGGCTTTTCAGGCGAACCACTTCTTCTGAAATATCGGACCGATCTGCGTAGATACCAACTTCCCGAACAATATCGCTGGGCTGAACTTTCAATTCATGTTCCGCCAACAACGAATTAACTCGCTCCAACAACCGCTTTTCATAAGCCACAATGACACTTGGCGCTCGCGCCTCAATCTTGGCCAATTCACCGGCAATCGATTGACAGTTCGTCCGCAGATCGGCCGACATGGCGGCTCCTTCACTGCGGCGCATTTCAGCAAATCGTTCGCCCGCTTGCAGGGTGGCCTTCTCAATCAACGGCCATTCATTGTCAACGTCTCGAGGCGTGTAGCCCGGTTCTTCGACAACGCCGGGTATGACCAATAGGGAATCCAAACGAGGATCGTGCATGATTCCCAGCTTCTTGGTGACATCCTTCAATTGATGATAATATTGAATCAACACCCCTTCGTTGAGCCGACCGTTTTCCGATTCTGATTCACGATCAATCATCAACGCCAACTGCAAACTTCCTCGGCGAGCAAACTGGCGAACCACGGAATCCAACTTGGGCTCCAGGCTGGCGTAGCCTTCTGGCAAGCGACAGTTCAATTTCAAATGTCGATTGTTCACCGAACGAACTTCCACATGTACGGTCATACCATTTTCCGTACAGGTCGCTTCGCCAAAGCCCGTCATGCTGGATAACATTTTTCTGTTGCGTCCTCTTTCGGTTGTCCCAAGACGAATGAGACCGGGAAGTTGAAACTGCGGCCGAATTACTCCGCGCTATCCGTTGAAGTGGATGCGTCGTTTGCTTCGGTTTCTGCCGTGGTCGAAGTGGCAGCTGAATCGGCAGTACTGGAATCACCCGCGGCATTCAGTTGTGGTGCAGTAATGTTGGTCATGGGTGCGTTCGAAGTAAACTTATCATCGTCACCCGTTTGTAGAAACTTGGTCGCACTGATACACAGCACAATCCACACGATGGATACACCAACCGTGATTTTAGTAAAAACGTCACCGGCCTTGGTACCGAACGCGCTTTGACCACCCATGCCACCAAACGCGCCCGACAAACCACCTCCACGACCTCGTTGAATCAACACCAACAAGATCAAGAAAATGGCCGCAAACGACAACAGAATACCAAAAACGTATTGCCCTAAGGCCAAGAAAGGAAACTGCAACATGCTTAAATTCTCCAACGCATCCCAGCGTTCTAAGGAAACCGATTTTTAGAGTTTCAATGAAAGGTCAGTTGGCTGCCTTCACAATGGCCAAGAAGCTATCCGTTTTCAAGGACGCACCGCCAACCAGTGCTCCATCAATGTTAGGTTGTGAAAGCAGTTCACTTGCGTTATCCGGCTTAACGCTGCCGCCATATTGAATTCGCACAGATTCGGCCGTAGCCTGATCAAATGAACTGGTCAGCAAACCGCGAATACTGGCGTGCACTTCTTCCGCTTGATCTGGCGTGGCAACTTTTCCTGTGCCAATGGCCCATACCGGTTCGTAAGCAATCACACAGTGCTGCATCTGGTCCGACGAAAGCCCGGCCAGCGAACCTTCAAATTGTGTGCGAATTACGTCCAGCGTGCGCCCCGCTTCTCGTTCTTCCAACAGCTCGCCCACGCAGACAATGGGCGTCAAACCAGCTTCTAGTGCCGCGAACACCTTCTTGTTTACGTCGGCGTCTGATTCGCCAAAGATCGAACGGCGTTCGCTATGCCCAAGGATCACATATTGGCAGCCGATATTTGACACCATCGAGGCACTCAGTTCGCCGGTGAACGCGCCGTCGCGCTCAAAGTAGCAATTCTGCGCGCCCACGCCCACCGGATTTCCTGCCACCGCTTTGACAACCGCCGCCAGATAGACACTGGGAGGACAAACCGCAACTTCACATGCCTCGGATGCTCCCAACCCATGAGCAATCCCTGAAGCCAAATCGATGGATGACTGCAGGTCCATGTTCATTTTCCAATTCCCTGCAATAAACGGTTTGCGAACCACGGTCGATACTCCCAAATCAATTTCAATTCGTAATATTCGACAAGACGCGAATTACGTCTTGTCCATCAAAACGTTCTGCCGAAGAGCTGGCCAATCTTTTTCAACTGACTTACGACTTCGGCAAATTGCGATGGCAACAACGCCTGCGGCCCATCTGACATCGCCTCTTCCGGACAATCATGGACTTCCATGTGAACACCGTCTGCTCCTGCCGCCAAGCCTGCGTACGCGCACGCCGGAATCAAATCGGGGCGCCCTGTGGCATGACTGGGATCCACAATCACGGGCAAGTGGGACAACGCCTTGAGCGCTGGCACCGCCGCCACGTCAAACACATTCCGAGTCGCTCTGTCAAATCCCTTGATGCCTCGTTCACACAAAATCACGTTGGGGTTTCCTTGCGAAAGCACATATTCCGCACTCATCAACAAATCTTCCAACGTCGCACTCATGCCTCGCTTCAGCAGCACCGGTTTCTGGGATTGCCCAACTTCGGTCAGCAGAACAAAGTTCTGCATATTTCTGGCGCCAATCTGAATAAGATCGGCATATTCGTTCACGTCGGGGACGTTTCTGGGATCAGTGACTTCGGTCACAACCGGCATGTCGTATCGATCACCCGTTTCGCGCAAAATTTTCAGGCCATCGATCCCCAAACCTTGAAACGAATAGGGACTGGTCCTGGGCTTGAATGCTCCGCCTCGAAGGATATTGGCACCGGCCGTCTTTACGGCCTTCGCAATCGAATTCATCCGCTCTGCCGATTCCACCGCACAAGGTCCAGCTATCATGGCCAAATGCCCGCCTCCCACGCGAACTCGGCCCACCGAAACGATGCTAGGCTGAGGATGTGCTTCCAGACTGGCCAACTTATAGGCAGGCAATACCGGAATCACATCGGCCACGCCCACAATCGACTTCAGCTTCTGAATGGCAACCGTAGATTCATCACCAATCAGACCGACAATCGTACGAAACGTACCTCGGCTGACATGCGTCGCAAATCCAAGCGACTGTACCACGTCCACCACGTGATCGATCTGGCTGTCGGAAACCCCCGACTTGAGGATAATGATCACTCGGAAATCCCAGCTACTTACCAAACGGCACAAGCAAAATCGAATCCAGAAGTCTAACAGACAAAACATCCCCCCGTCGATAGACGATTCACGCGTCACAGCCAGAAAAAATTCGCACAAAACCTGATTCGCGAACACCAGCTCCGGTGAACGCTAGTCTCCACTCCCCACACCGGCATTCCGGTACCAGGCCAGAGCCAACGATATTCCGTTCGATTTTTCTTGAATTCGCCCCTCCAGCTGGGCGTCACGTATTTCCTGCAAAATCATTCGGTAGTGAGGCCCGGTGGGAATTCCAGCGGCCAACAGGTCGTCCCCCGTGACCAGCGGCTCCGGGTCGAGCTGTTCCACGGGCAAGTGCAGTTTTTCTTCGCACCATTGAATTTGCGCGGTCAATTCCGGCATCGAACCTGACAATGCGGTGCACATCGCCATCAGATGATTGATTTCGGGACGAATCAGAATTCGCTGCATGACGGGCCACGGTGCTTGCCGAGCGGCTCGAATGGTAGGCCATGTCGACATTAGCCATTCCATTTCGTCTCGTTCGGCATTCGCTAGTTTCCAACGAGACGCTAAATGCTGCGAAATCATTTTGGCATCC
>JAGQOZ010000237.1 GCA_020426955.1 Planctomycetales bacterium | reverse complement strand
AATTATCACATTGACAATTTGTTGCCTATCGTTAAGGCAGCTGCCGAAATTTGCGAAGTCAGCTATGACGCCAAAAGCGACAATGGCCGGCGTTTGCGACGCATCACCGACCACGTTCGCGCTTGCGTATTTGCGATTCACGAAAACGTCTACCCCGGTCCCAACAAGGAAAAATATGTGATTCGTCGCTTGCTGCGTCGAGCGGTCTTGGACGGACATCAAATGGGACAACGCGACCCGTTCTTGCACCAATTGGTTTCGGCCGTCGCGGATTCGATGAAGCATCCCTATCCGGAGTTATCCGAAACCACAGAACGAGTCGCCAACGTGATTCGCCAAGAAGAAAAAATGTTCTTGGCCACCATCGACGGTGGACTGAATCGAATCGGCCGAATTTTCGAAACCATGCGCAAGGAAGACAAATCTATTGTCGATGGTCACGAAGCAGCCGATCTGTATCAGACCTATGGTGTGCCAGCCGAACTGTTCGAATCGATCGCCGTTGACGAAGGTTTTACGTTTGATTGGGATGGCTACAAGGCGGCCACCGAGGAACATCGCTTGGCCACCGGTTCCGTCGTGCACACCGTCATGGGCAGCGCTGGTCCGATCGATTCCATCAAGAAGACAGTCAAGGAAACCGAATTTGTTGGTTACGATGTCGATGAATGCCCAGCGGAAATCAAAGGCATTGTCGCGGGCGATCAACTGCACGAAAGCCTGTCGGCCCAAGTTGCGGCAGACAGTGTGGTGGTTGTGCTGGACAAAACACCCTTCTACGGAGAATCTGGTGGGCAGGTGGGTGACACCGGAACGCTTGTCGGACCGCAAGGCAAATTGAAAGTCCTGGACACGCAGAAAGATGGCGACGTCTTCTTGCACCAATGTAAATTGACAGAGGGAACGATTACCGTTGGTGATCAAGTCACGGCGCAAGTCGATCCGAATCGACGGCAGGCCATTCGACGAGCACATTCGGCGACACACATTTTGCATTACGCACTGCAAAAAAATCTCGGCAAACACGCTCAACAACAAGGTTCGAAAGTAGACGGCGACTGGCTGCGATTTGACTTTACCAATATGGCTCCTGTTTCGCCTGAACAAATTGATCAGATTGAACAAGACGTGCGAAGTCAGGTCGCGACACAATCGGCTATCAAGTGGGAAACCGTTCCGTTAGCGGCCGCTCGAGAAGCTGGTGCGATGATGTTGTTTGGCGAAAAGTATCCTGATCCCGTTCGCATGGTTTCCATGGGAGACTTTAGTCGTGAATTGTGCGGAGGTACCCACTTGACCAATACATCACAAGTAGAAGCGTTTGAAGTCATCAGTGAAGAATCCGTGTCGTCGGGTGTCCGACGTTTGGTGGCGCTGACGGGAAAACGTGCTGCGGACCATCAACAACGAGTCGTCCAGACGGTTTCGGAAGCGGCCAAGTTGCTGGGCTGTGATTCAAATACGGTGCCATTTCAGGCTCGTTTGCTAATGGAACGAGTTCGAGACTTGAAGAAGCTGGTCAGCGGTGCCGGAAAGGGGCCGTCGACTGGTTCGGAAAAGGCGAACGAAGGGGCAGCAAATCTCGACAGTGATGCCAAGCAGATTCTTCGCGAAACCGCTCGACTGCTCAATGTCAGCCCCTTTGACGTGCCCCACCGCATTACTTCGTTACAAACCGAAGCGGCCGAATTGGCCAATCAAGCCACCAAGCTGGCCGAAAACGACGGCACCACTGCAGACGAATTGATCCAAGCTGCTTCGGACGTCAATGGTGTTAAAGTGATTTGCCATCATTTACCCGTGGGCAACCCAAATCTCATGCGACAGTTGATTGATCAAGTGCGGAAGTCCGTTTCGCCCAGCGCCGTATTCTTGGGCGCCGCCGCAGGCGACGACAAAGTACTACTTGTCGCTGGCGTCAGCCGTGACTTGGTAGACAAGGGAGTAAGCGCCGGAAATTGGGTAAAACAGATCGCTCCCATTGTCGGCGGTGGTGGCGGTGGACGGCCCGATATGGCTCAGGCCGGAGGCAAAGACCCGGCGAAATTGGCCGAAGCCATTGAAAAAGCCCAGGAATGGATTGCCGAGCAAATTGGCTAAGCGTCATTATTGGAGGAATTCCACCAACAAGCTCTAAGACCCGATTCCGGTACGAACCACCGGAATGTTGATTCGTCTGCTGAGAATACTGCTGTTGACCACCACCGATTGATTGCGGCCTCGGCGCTTGGCTTGAATCATGGCTTGGTCGGCGCGATAGATTAAGTCTCGCGGACTAATGTCGTCGGCCGTTCGTTCCGCTAGTCCCATCGATGCGGTGACTCGGATCGGTGCGTCTTGCCAATCAAATGTATGCTTGGCAATTTTGTTTCTGGCGTGTTCCGCAATGGCCCACGCTTGCGCCATGCTGGTATGGTTCAAGTAAATGCAGAATTCTTCTCCGCCATAGCGACCAACCAATTCCGTATCTGTGAAAGACGAACGAATAATGTCCGCCACACCACACAGCACGATATCACCGGCAATATGCCCATAAGTATCATTGACGAATTTGAACCGATCAACGTCGATCATCACACACGTCGCAGGTGCCGTCGGTTCTTGCGGCCAGATGGTGTCCAAGGACTCAAAAAAGGTTCTTCGATTGAGCGTTTCCGTCAACGAATCAAAACTGACTAAGTATCGTAGTCGAGCTTCCATTTCCAGGACGCGCAATCCAGCTGTCATGCGAGCCAACAGTTCGTCCGGTGCAAACGGCTTTTTGATAAAATCATCCGCTCCGGCTTTAAGACATTGCGTAACTTGGCACGTCGGAGACGCAGTAATCACCATTGTGTAAACGTAACGCGGCAAATCCAATTCGCGCATTTGCTGGCAAAGCTGGGCCCCGTTCATGCCCGGCATATTGAAATCAGTCAACAGAAAGTGAAACCGCTGCTGCCCAAGTATTTGGACCGCTGCTTCGCCCGATTCTGCCGTCACGACGTCATATCCACTGTTCGTCAGAATCTTGGAAAGAAACTGAAGAATCGATGGATCATCATCAACCACTAGTACATTGCGGAAGGCGCTTGACATCGTTTTTCACACAAGGACCGATAGGAACGACACGCTAAAGTCTAGCTCTACGACCGTCCCCTATTCGGCTAATCTGTGAAAAACCAGGTTCGGAATGTACGCATGGTCATCGTCAGTGAGCGAAAGAGCTCGAATGGGCCCAACCGGCACGATCGCCTGGAATGTCCTACACTTGACGGTGTGGTCTTGCAAGTAATTCTGGAACAATCACCCAGGAACCGAAGTTATGAACTCAGCCAGCCCGATTTTTTCTACCTTATCGGACGATCCCGACTACGGCGAACTAGTCATCTTGTACGTCGACGAGATGCCTCGGCGAATTTCCGCCATGCAACAGGCGTTAGAATCCGGTGATTTAGAAGGGTTGGTTCGCCAAGTTCACCAAATGAAAGGTGCGGCGGGCAGCTATGGATTTCCTGAACTTTCCGAATCGGCAGCAAACACCGAAAGCCAATTAACAAACGCCCCGGATGAAGCATCGATCCTCCGAAGCGTGAATGAATTGATTGGCGTATGCAATCGTCTCAAGGCGCGCGAACTGTCGTAACACCTGCATACTCGGCAAATTCGACAAAGACGCCGGTTAAGACGCAGACTTCAGCGCCGCCAAGGCCGCATCATACTCCGGTTCGTCCGCAACTTCCCTAACCTGTTGGGCGTAGACGACTTGCCCCGCAGAATCCAGTACAAAGACACCTCGGGCTAAGATCTTGAGCTCCTCAATCAGCATGCCCCAGTTCTTACCAAATTCACGGTCCTGATAATCGCTTACGGTTTTCAGGTTGGTGATGTTTTCTGCGCCACAAAATCGATTTTGCGCGAAGGGCAAGTCCAAACTGATGGTGACCGCGTTGATTTTGTCACCAAAGGAAGCCAATTGATCATTGAATAGTTTGGTCTGCTTTTGACATACGCCCGTATCCAACGAAGGAACCACACTGATAATGGTGGGCTTTCCTTTGAGATCGCTCAGCGAAAGGGTCTGCAGACCGCCATCGGCAAAGAAATGCGCCGTGAAATTCGGAGCCGCTTGTCCCGTTTGCACCGGTTCTCCGGCCAGTGTTAGCGGCGTTCCTTTGAAGGTGACAGCACCAGATCTAGACATTTGAAACCCTTTCTCATCCAAGCGAACGTGAATATTCGAACAATCGTTAGAACAACGAAAGCCGAGTATCTAAGCCCGCTGGAGATGAAACAAGGGGGCGTAACTTTTCGCGGTTACCGCCAGATCACTTCCAAGTGGTTTTCAATTTCGTCGATGCCATCAACACTGCGCAACACTTCCGTTGCCATTTGCTTTTGAAAATAAGTTCCAACTTCGCCTCGCAAGACCACTCGTCCATCACGGGCCTCACAGTTCACTCGCTTCCGTACTAAGTAAGGACTCTTTGATAATGCGTCATGCACTTCCGTTTCCAGGCAACGAGTATTTCCGGAATTCATTGATTACCGCCGTTTTTGTGACACAAAGTAGCAATTGATTTAATTAACACAGGAAAGTATCGACTACGGAAACCTTTTGGATGATCAATTCGACTGTAATTTTATTTAAGTATGTCACGGTAAAGTCCGGAGGAATCGGTTATTCGATTCATGCTAGCATGCGATGGATAACGAGCTGCAAACCGCCTACTTGATTCGAACCAAAGCGACGCTTTTTGGACCATTACGCCCGGCAATGCCTAGTTCGAATCCAACGCCTTCCGAATCGCACGGACTTGTTGCGCATCCTGCTCGGCTAACCCAGCCACTAAACGATCCAACGCTTGCAGCGTTGCCGGACGCGGTCGCGACTCCAAGATAGTTCGGCCCATCTGATTCACTGGCCGAGCGTCACCTTTGGTGACAAATCGCATCAAATCCAGCGCAATCAGGCACACCATTTCGTCTTCCGTTGAATCCTGGAGAGTTGTCTTGGCGAATGCGACGGCCGCCGCTTCCGAAGGATCCTCAATACCGCCGGTAAGTCGCCACAGTGTCCGTTCTGATTGCAGCAACAGTTCTTCAAACGGATGGCCTTGGAGTGCTCGATAGGTGGTCAGCAGTTGTTTTCGAACACGAACCGTATTCTTGCCTTCCAATCGCTTGGCGAAATCGACCGCGACATCATGCCATTGAAATTCTTCGCAAGCGTCGCACGCCGACCGAATTCGATCAACTCGATCTGAATTCCGAATCATATCCACAAAGGCCGATTTCGCTCCTGATCGATACGGTTTGTGAACCAGCGCGTATTCGGCTGCGTCCTTTTGATCTTGATTGTTCGATCGATACAACTCCAACAGTAATTCCGTGGCGCGATCGGTGCAAATATACGCCAAGCTGCCGATGATGCGCCAAAGTCGTGGATCGTTGGCGTTTTGCCTCACAGCTTCTTCAATGTACGGCAGCGTTTGGTCACCAAACGAACCTAACAATGCCTTGCACGAATTGGACGTCCCCGAACCTGCGTCGTCAATTTGCAGTCCGTCTACCAGCAAGGCAATTCGATCATCTCCGCCTTCCATTTTCAGCTTTGCACGAAGCCTTTCTTGATCGTGAATGGCAGCCAGCGAAAACCAAGCGTACCCGCTCAGTTGTCCCAAGAACACGGGCCGAACATGAACGTTGGTTTGGCTGACATCTTCGAGCCACGGCAATTTGTCTCGCCAAGCGGGATCGATTTTTTCGTTTCGAGCGAACAAAATGAACTGCCAATCGCGATGCCGCCAACGAAAGGGGCCTCGATCCGCATGAGGTGCGACTTCGGCCTGCTGAGGCGTTTCTTCGAACTCTTTCCACGCATGTCGTAGAACGATTCGGTAACCTTCCAGCCCTTCGAATAAAACACTTGGTTGCGAATCGCAGGCGTGAAGCGTCCATTGGCTCTCCGGCACGGCCGCCAGTATTTTTTCGGCTAACTCCGGAACACTAGCTCGAGTCTCCGTGGTGGCACAACTGAAACCAACCGACAAAACTGCCACCAAATGCCATACTGCCAAACGTCGACTTCGGACCATTAGAGACTCCTTCAGAAAACGACCAAGGGCTCGAATAACAATCCATTGCAACGTCATTCGTCGGCAAATACAAGAGGAATGTTGCTTCTCACCAAACAGTCGTCCTCATGGTACGAATGGCTCGCATATCATCGTTCGCAAAAAAATGCAGGAATTTTGTTCAGCCTGTAACCGAACGTCGACGTCAGCACACTAAACACGCAGTTAACAGCGAGAAAAGGTCGGCGACCTACTTGGACAGCGCCAAGACTGGTTGATAGTCTCGCCTTTAGGCGGAATTGGTATTACTAGAGAATTCCGCCTAAAGGCGGGACTACGAACGACTTACGTACCGCTCGCTGTTTTTTGTTCAATGGCCATGTAAGAATCTTTCAGTGAAACAAGGAGAAACACATGAATCTGAAGCAAATCATTCTGGCAATTGGTTGGGGCACAGTAATGTTGGGTCCGGCTGCCTGGGCGCAGGCTCCGGCAAATAAACCAGACGGGGCCATTCGACCGTTTGGTCCACCCGATTTTGTCATCCAAGCCTGGGAAACGGGTGAAATGCCCCAAGCTTCTCAGGCAGGACCGCCCGCCTGGGTCATTGAATCATGGGCCAGTGGTCAACGACCGGCTGCCACCGCTCGCAAAGCACCAGTGCACATTCAGCAACGTCACGCCAAGGCCGTGGAAGCAGGTCTGCCGGGTCCGCCCGCCGAAGTCATCGAAGCCTGGAAAAATGGCAATGGATGGGACCTGCCAGGTCCGCCTGATTTTATCCTGGAATGGCTTGGCTGGTAGCATTCGGACGCTTCGGCTGATTCAGTTGTCGAACGAACGCTGGGCGGACGCTTCCATTAGCCCACTGACTGGAAGCGTCTGCCTTCGTTGCGAATCGGTACGGTGAATACAAATGTGCATTGGTCTTAGGAACGAATTAAACACATTCCCGACATCATGAATCTGGCCGACTCGCAACACAACGACGATGACGATGCGTCAGAACGGCGAATCATCCAGGCTGTCTTGGCGGGAGATCAAAACGAGTACCGTGTGATTGTGCAGCGCCACCAACAAGCGATTGCCACGCAGATGCGGCGGTTTTCGCGAGACCCGTTGTTGATTGAAGAGTTGGTACAAGAGGTTTTCGTAGAAGCGTTCCTGAGCCTGCACACGTTTCGTCAACGTTCGCCTCTGCTGCATTGGTTAAGACGAATTGCCGTCCGCATTGGCTATCGTTTTTGGACCAAGCAGTCACGCCAAAAAAGCGACACCGTAGATCTATCGACCGTCGAAAACTACCTGGCAACTAACGAACCGTCAGCCAACTGGGCAGAAGAAAAACTTGGCAACCTGTTGGCCAATTTGAAACCTCGAGACCGTTTGGTGCTAACATTACTTTATTGGGACGAATGCAGCATTGCCGAAGCCGCCGACCTGACCGGTTGGAGCCAAACGTTGGTAAAGGTGCAGGCACATCGAGCGCGTCAGCGTTTGAAAAAAATGTTGGAAAGCAAAGAACATGGATCGCACAGAAAAGATACTAACTGAACTTGGACAACTCGCTCGGACCGCACCGCCATCTTCGATCGACGTCACGCCGTCGGTTATGCGTCGACTGCCCGATGTTGGCTCGCCGCCACGTTGGGAAAAGGCGCCGTTGGTGATTGCCGTGATTAGCGTGGCAATTGCCGCCAGCGTGACGTTGATGTGTTTTCCGTCGTGGCAAATCATGAACGAACCCTGGATCTGTTATTTCTAACGGAAACGATAGCATGAACCGCACTCTAGATTCAGAGTTACCGTCCAACCCAGAGGATGCCGTTCGCCGGTGGCGGCGAGCGTTTCCGGTGTGGCTACACGTTGGGTTGATGCTGGCCGTGTTTGTCGCCGGAGCGGTTTCTGGAGCAATGTTTGCCACCAATCAGATGCGTCTGCGCATGGAGAGATTTCGGAACGAACCGACCGAATTGGTGCAACACATTCTGCCTCGGCTGCAAAACAATCTCGATTTGACCGATGCTCAAACATCCGCCATCTCGGCGGTGCTCCAGGAATATCATCCTCGGATTGTAAAGTGCCGCCAGCAAAGTATTGTCGACATGCACCACCAATTCGATGAAATGGAATCGCAAGTCGCTTCGCTGCTGAACGCCGATCAACGTCCACGCTGGGAACGCACCGCCAACAACGTACGCAGTCGCTTCTTGCCTCGCTAGGCAGCATTCGGACCATACTCGTCAACGGCAATTCTTGTATCACATTCCCTGCCGGCCGAACGAACAAACGACAAACTTTTTCTCGAGTGTAACCACCAGCCAACCGTTCCGCACTAACCGAATGGAATTCGGCCGACCGTTCGGTCGAACCAGTCTTTCTTTTCAAATTAGTAGGAGTATTGGAATGAGCAAACGCCTTTCCATCACGGCTCGACGCCGTTCGCACTTAGGGTTCGAACAGTGCGAAAACCGACGTTTACTAGCAGGCGACACGGTCGTCGGTGATTGCGACGGCGACGGAGTCTTCGATTCAGCCGACTTGGTGTACGTCATGCAAGCGGGCAAGTTTGAATCAGGACGTTTGGCCACGGCCGACGACGGCGATTGGAATGAAGACGGTGTCTTCAACGCCGACGATTTGGTCCACGTCTTTCAGCAGGGACACTACGGCCGTCGCCCAACTGAGATGACCGACGCCATCTTCGCAGCTCAAGGCCGCCCAGACGGTGTTGGACAACGTCCGGAGGGTGTTCGTCCAGACGGTGTTGGACAACGTCCGGAGGGTGTTG
>JAGQOZ010000236.1 GCA_020426955.1 Planctomycetales bacterium | reverse complement strand
AAATGCCAAGACCGCACTGGCAATCAATTCGTTTGTTTGCGTGTCAGCGGTCCAATGTATTTGCGAGCGACCACGACATCGTCGAACCAAACTCGGTTTGCATGACCGGGTGTGCCTTTGGTCAGGTAGACATAAAGCCACAGGAAGTTGACGTTTAGATCGGGATGGGTGCGAAACTGGAAACCTTCAAACGGATCACCACCTTCGCGAGTTTGAAAGTACTCACGATCGTTCTTCTGCGAATTCCAACGCACACCTTCACCACTTTCGCCCGGCATGAATTTGTCGAAAGTCCATTTGCCGCGAGGAAATCCTTCGCCAAGATGACTTACCGATTGACCGTCAATCCATAGAGCCAATTCGCCATTGTGCTGACCCACATCGTTCATCCTGATCATGAACTCGACACAGGTCCATTCGCCGCGTTTGATTCGCAGGTCGGAATCATGAATAAACGAATTGCCCCAGGTTTGTCCTTTCGGCGGGCTGCCTCGCATTTCACACCAGTACGTGTAGTAGTCCCATTGCCATTTGGCGCCAAACGGTTCGATGCCTACCCAAAACGCTTTATCACCATTGGTCGGTTGTCCGGCCTTAACACTTGGCCACGCCGTGGACGGACGATTGCCGCCGGCACAAGTTCCAAAGTGGTGCAGCGGTTCACAGTCTTCGGCAAATTTGACATACATCCGGACAAACACTTGGTCATAGCCGTCATCCAAACGGCGATACAAGTCGGCACCGGTGCCGTGTTCCGCCAGCTGAGATATCAACAGCGAACGCTGCCCACGACTGCCGGTCGGTGCGTCGTCGGCCAGCGACATGCGCTCGGGGTTGCGCACCATTTCCCAGTGCCCCGCCAAGTCCTGCAGCGAATCTACTTCAAAGTCTTCCGTGAAAATGACCGCAGGATCGTCGCCGATACCACGATCGCCGAGATACTTAGCGGCCAAACCAACTTGATCGAGATGGCCCGGGGTTTGTGCGGTCGATTCGATACCAACCGCCACGAAAAGTAGCGAGGTCACGGTAATTCTGGCGAGCATACGTAGGCTTTCGTGAACGAACCGAAAAGGAATGCGAATGAAACGGAACGGCCTTCATTCATCCTTCGATTGTAATCACGACTCCCCGGCGTCGGCTAGCACGCGAGATTCGCACAAGCCGATGCGCAGCGAAGCTAGACGCGGAATTGTTCCACCATGGCTGCCAGTTCTTTTGAAACACTCAGGAGTCGGTCGCTTTCGTCTCGTGACGCCTGTACGTCGCGACTGGTGGTCAGCAACGCGTCTTCCATTTCTCCAAAGGTAACTCGGATTCCGGACGCGCACATGGCGGTCGTTTCAACTCCGCCGACGACGTGTTGGATCGATTCGAGATTGTCCTTCACTTCTTGGGCAATTTGCCCCGTCGTTGTCCTTTGTTCTTCCATTTCGCGAAGCACATCCGCTGACATTTCAGTCAATTTGGAAATAGCGTTGGCCACGGAATCAATGGATTCGCAGGCTTGGGCCGTACGCAGTTGAATCCGTTCTACTCGTTCGCGAATTCCATCTGTCGCAGTGGCTGTCTGAGTTGCTAAGTCTTTGACTTCGGATGCGACAACGGCAAAGCCTTTGCCTGCCTCGCCCGCTCGAGCCGATTCAATGGTGGCGTTCAACGCTAACAGGTTCGTCTGGCTGGCCAAGTCTTCAATGACGGCTACCACTTTTGCCACTTCTTGTGCTGATTCGTCCAACTGGGAAATAAGTTCGCGGCTGTCCTGAGCCAGGCGAGTGGAATCGGTGGCCATGTTGGCGGCATTGTGGCTGACTTCCAAAATGTTGTGGACGCAACCATTCAGTTGTTCAATCGCGTTGGCAATCGACTGACTGCGGTTGGACATCATGTTGGCTTGGGCGGATATCTCTTCCATGGCAGACGAAAGTGTTTGCACAGACTGGCTGACGTTGGCGGACTGAGATTCAACCTGCGACGTGGTTTCTACCATGGCAGAGGACGTCTTGGACCAATTGTCTGTCAGGCTGTTCAGAAGTTCCGCATTGCCGGTAACTCGGCTTAAGATCTGCTGAAGCTGCTCTAAAAGAAGGTTGACACCGTGTGCTGTGTCGGCCACTTCGTCCGTGCCGTCATCGGGAAAGCGTCGCGTCAGATCCCAGTGACCGGTAGCAATTTCTTTGAGTCCTTCGCTGACACTTTGCAGGCGGCGGGTGATTCGTTTTGACAAGAACGTGGCAGCCAAAGCACATGAACCAACGGCAATGAGCGACGTGATGATTACGGAAAAGGTCAGCAGCGAAGACTGACGCTGTGCGGCGACCAGAGCGTCTTCAAATTCGTGTTCTGGCGCAGCGACGACAATCTTCCAATCCCATGGTTCGAAGTAGCTGACGGCAGCCACATAGCGAATCGGATTCTGGGGAGTCCCAACCTGCAATCTCACAATTTGTGGCTTGGACGGCGTGCTCTTTGTCGCCTCGGTGAACGTGGGTGTGGAATGCAGCGCATCAAGGAATTCGGGGTGTTCGGCCGGATCACCTACCAGCGGAACGGATGGATCATCAGCCGATTCGGCGAACGCCCAAATGCGGCCCGTATTCCCGACAGTGATATCATGCAGTCCGTCAATCAATTCGACCAAGTCGCACTGTTTGACGCCAACATATAGCACTCCCACAATTTCGTTTTCTTCGTTATGAATTGGTTCGTACGCGGTACTGTACCAGTCGTTCACTACATACGCTCGACCCACATACGTTTCTCCGCGAAGGATGGTGTGGACCACTTTGTTTGGCGTGCCATCGGGATTGGTCGCTGGGATGTAGGTTCCGATTGCGCGAGTATCATCTTTTTTGCGAACGTTAGTGCAGACACGAAGCAAATCGCCGGCTTCGTTCATGCGTTGAAAAATCGTACACGTGCCGCCCACCAAGTCTTGCAGCGGATCGACAACCGGCGAACGTCGATCAAAGCTGGCGTTCTGCCCCAGCCATTCGCCGTTCACTAGCATCTTGGGTAAGGCCAGCTTGGTGTTTTCTTGTGTAAATTGGTTCATCGCGTTCCATTCGACTAACGTGGTGTCGAAGCTCACGCTGTTTTCGGAACCGAGTAATGATCGAGCAACGTTTAATTCGTTTTGGACTTTTTTGTTGATGGTCAGATTGTGAATGTTTGCCATCAGCGTGGCGTTTTCAGCCACGATTTCACATTTTCGAGACGCCATTTCTTGGCAAGATTCGCGGACAATGGTAAACCCGCCCGTCGTCGCAAACACGGTCGCAACCACAATCAGTGCCGTGGCGACACTGCTGAGGATTGCAAGCCCCAAGATTTTTTGGCTAATCTTCACGATGATATTCCCCCATCGATTTAGTGGATTGGGATCGCCAAGCCAACCACGGTATCGGCGCTATCAAGTCCGCATGTTTGCCGTAGCACCTTGGAACACATTTAACCCAGGCAGAAAATCGTAAGCCAAGTTTTCTTGTTGCCTTCAATTCAGTGAACTGACTTGCGGATACTACGCTGTTATTGCGTCAAATCGGTTGTATTTTGGATACATTGTTAATGAAACACACTTGTTTTCCACCATCGAAACGCCGATCCAGCCTTCTTCAAATTCGGGGCATATGCCAGAATCTGACGAGTGTTTTCAACATGGGCTTTCTGTTTCCAACCGATGCAGTTCAGGAAAGAATGTTATGCGAATTGCCGTCTTGCTTCTCTGTTTGTTTTGTTTCACGGTGGGATGTTCAAAGAGTTCGAACCAAAAGAACGAACCAACGTCCTCGACGGTAGATCAGCTGCCAACCGTCGAATTGTCCGCTCAGGAACGAGCAACCGCGGCAAAGGACGAATTATTCCAAACCTTGTCCACGAAGCTGGTGGCTGCAATGTCTAGCGGTGGTCCCGTGAACGCAATCGAAGTCTGCAGTAAAGAAGCGCCCAAACTGGCTCAAGAAATTTCCGCTCGGCACGAGCTGACCATCGGCCGAACTTCGTTTCGTTTGCGCAATCCGCAGAATGCTGCACCCGAATGGACTCAGCCATTTGTCGCCAATCATGAAACGGACGTACAGTTTGTTCCTCTGGAAAATGGCGCCACCGGCGCGTTGTTTCCGATTCATCTCAAGCCCCAGTGCTTAACGTGTCACGGGCCCAAGGAACAGTTGTCCGACGATGTCAAGCAGCAGCTGGCCGCCTATTATCCTGATGATCAAGCGACCGGATTTCAGGACGGAGATTTGCGAGGCTGGTTTTGGGTAGAAGTGCCGGCTGATACAACCAAAGAATGAGTCGCTTTGAATACATTCGAAGCGAACGTTCCGCGTCTATCGACCCACATTCCAACGCAACAACAGTGCCAGCAGCCGTTGGTTTTGTGGAGTCAGACGTTTTCGATTCCATTGGTCGCCCAATTTGCGAATCGCGTCTGCCGTTGTCGGGTACGGATGAATGGTATTGCCAACTTGTGCAATCGTCAGCTTGTTTTGCATGGCCAATGTCAGTTCTGAAATGAGGTTCCCTGCGTCCGAGCCTACGACGGTGGCTCCTAGAATCTGGCCAGACTTGGGGTCCAGAATTACCTTTACGAATCCATCGGTGTCGCCATCCAAGATCGCTCGATCCACTCCGGAAAAATCTTGCTGCAGCACCACGTGCGAGATTCCTTGTGAATCCGCCTGGTCCGCAGACAAGCCGATGCTGGCAAGTTCCGGCGAAGTATACGTGGTGCGAGGAATCAGCAACCGATCCGTGCGTTTTCGTCCCAGCGGACCGATTGCGAACAACGCGTTTTGAATGACGGCTCGAGCCTGAAAATCGGCCGCATGTGTAAACTGCCATGACGAACAAACGTCGCCAGCTGCAAAGATGCGATGATTGGAGGTGCGAGCATACGCGTCAACGGTTAACCCAGCCGACGAGTACACTACGCTAGCCGCTTCCAAATTCAAGCCGTTCAGATTCGGTGTCCGCCCGGTGGCCACCAACAGGTGGCTCGCTTCGCAGACGGAATTTTGCGAAGCCGTTGACACGTGCAGTCGAATTCGTCCCGAATCAGACAACTCGACGCGGTTGATTGAACAGCGCAGTCGCACTTGAACTCCGTCCTGTTCCATTCGGCGCAAAACAACGTTCGCCGCGTCGATGTCATCTCGTGGCAAGATACGTTCCGACCGCTGAAACAGCGTCACATCCGTTCCAAGCTGCGAAAACGCTTGCGCCATTTCACAACCAATCGGGCCGCCGCCAATGATCGCCAGCTGGTCTGGTCGGTTGGTCAATTCAAACAAGTTTTCATTGGTTAGAAATGGTACGTCTTGGATGCCAGGAATGTCAGGAACGGCGGCTCGAGCACCCGTGGCGATGACTGCCTTGTGAAACGAAAGTGTTGCCGAACCATGTTGGTCCGACTCGACTTGGATAGTCCGTTCGTTTCGAAACGACGCGTTGCCCAAGAAGACATCGACACCGAGCGCTGCGAATCGATCGGCCGAATCGTGCGGACTGATTTCAGCACGCAAGCGTCGCATGCGTTGCATTACTTCGCCAAAATTGGCTGTGGCGGAGGTTGCTGCAGAAGTGATGCCCCATTCACTCGCCGCGTTTAGCGTACGGGCAATTCGACCACTGGCGATCAGAGCTTTCGAAGGAACGCAACCAACGTTCAGACAATCGCCACCCATCAGATTTCGTTCGACCAAAGCAACTCTTGCACCCAGTCCCGCCGCGCCGGCTGCGGTTACCAGTCCGGCGGTTCCAGCACCAATAACAACCAAGTGGTACGGCAAGCTTGGGGTCTTGTTCTTCCAGTTCTGGGGGTGAACGTGTTGAACGAGTGTCTGGTTGTGAATGTCGTTGGGTTGCAAGGTCTTCTCCATGGCGAGCGAAAAAATGCCAACTGATCACGATGCAAGGATGATAACCGTTTGTGACTACCACCGTACCGAATGGAACGTGCGATTCGAGCCACTTTGTGTCAAAAAGGAACAGGAAGGCGCGAGATAATTTGCCGATTTCTCCGCAGATTGGCGGGGCAATTTCAAGTGTTCGGTCAAAGTAGTCTATTTCCTACAGAATCGGGGCATGGAGTTGCATATAATGATGCGAAACATTTTCAAGACGCATCCCGCCTGTCTTGGAAAAAAGCGAACGTTGACAAAGCAAGAATCGTTCGCCGCACAATCGTGCTCAAATAAATTCTCACCTTACGCCGAGCCGAATAGGAATCAAGATGATGTTGCGTGGCTTCTGTTTCATTCCACAAAACGTAGTTGGTTACGTTGTTGCTGGCTTCTTGCCTCTACTAACGGCCCAAGGGCTGTTCGCCCAGGATGGACCAACGTTGCAATACAATCGCGATGTTCGCGTCATCTTGGCAGACAATTGTTTTTCGTGTCATGGTCCCGACAGCGCCGGACGCAAGGCCGATCTGCGATTGGATCAGCGCGAAGCAGCCATCGACATGGGTTCGCTCACGCCAGGTGATCCCGACGCCAGTGAGATGATTGTTCGAATCGAATCGGACGATCCAGACTTGGTCATGCCGCCGGCGGAAACCAAGAAAACACTCACGGCCGAACAAAAGGAAATTTTGCGACGTTGGGTAGCCGAAGGTGCCGAATACGAAGCACACTGGTCTTTCATCCCGCCGCAGCTTCCTGACTCGCCACAAGTAGCCAACCAGCAGTGGTCCAAGAATGAAATTGACCGTTTTGTCCTGGCAACATTAGAAGAAAAGCAGCTCGCGCCTGCTCCGGAAGCGGAACCAGCCAAGTTATTCCGTCGCTTGCATTTGGATATCACAGGCCTGCCGCCATCGCCAGCAGATGTGCAAGCGTTTGTCGCAGACTATTCGCAACGCAAGGACGTGGCCTTGTCACAATGGATTGATCAGCTGATGGATTCGCCTGCTTGGGGCGAACATCGCGCTCGTTATTGGCTGGACGCCGCTCGGTATGGGGACACCCATGGTTTGCATTTTGACAACTATCGCGAGATGTGGCCTTATCGAGATTGGGTGATTCGCGCTTTTAATGCGAACCTGCCCTTCGACCAAATGACAGTAGAACAGTTGGCGGGCGATTTATTGCCGAACTCCACGATTGATCAGCGGATCGCCACCGGTTTCCAACGTTGCAACATCACCACCAACGAAGGCGGCACCATTGACGAAGAAAATTTGGCCAACTATGCAGTGGATCGAGTGCAAACGTTTGGCTGGGTCTATTTGGGACTGACGACCAACTGTTGTCAGTGTCACAATCACAAGTTCGATCCTCTGACCATGAAGGATTTTTATTCGCTGGCGGCGTATTTTCGTAATACCACACAGCCGGCCAAAGATGGCAATGTGAAAGACGGTCGAGGCCCCGCGTTGGTCGTACCACAAGGGCAAGACTTGGTTCGTTGGAAAGCATTGCCTGACGAAATTGCCGCAGCCGCAGCGAAACGCGACCAACGCAAGCTAGATGCGGATCAAGCTTTTCAAACTTGGCTGGCGGCTGCGTCGGCCGAAACGCTGGAAACACAATTGCCAACTCAAGGTTTGGTGGCCAGCGTGCCGTTGAACGAAGGTTCCGGCAATACTGCTCGAGACGAATGTGGTGCGGCCTACATTCACAAAGCCACTGGCGATGTGACGTGGATGCCGGGCGGCAAGCTCGGTTCGGCGCCCGTCATGCAATTGGGCGGCACGTTTGAATTGGGCGCGGTAGGCGACTTTGAACGCAATGAAACGTTTAGCTATGGCGCTTGGATCAAAGCGGGTAAAGACAACATTTCCGGAGCTATTATCGCTCGCATGGATGAAGGCAACGCCTATCGAGGCTACGATTTGTGGCAACAAGGTAGATCAATCGCCGTGCACATCATTGATCAATGGCCCGAAAACGCACTAAAAGTGGTGACGACGGACGCGGTGTTGACGCCTGGTTCATGGCAACATGTGTTTGCCACTTATGATGGATCTGGGAAGCCGGAAGGCATCAAGATCTATGTCGACGGAAAAGCGGTTTCGCTGCGCACTGAAACCAATTCTCTTAAGTCGGACGCGTCGATTCGAACCGAAACGCCGTTCCGCATCGGCCAGCGCAGCCACGGTCAAGTGTTCGAAGCCGGTTCGCTGCAAGATGTGCGAATCTACGATCGCCTTCTGACCGACGCTGAAATGAAGACGCTCAGCGATTTAGTGCCACTCAAATCAGTGCTGGCGACAGCGCCGGCGGATCGGACCGCGCAGCAAATCGCATCGCTGTTTGATCATTACCTAGTCACGCAAGATGCTGAATATGGTTCGCTGGAAGATGCCGTGCGAAATTTGCAGGCGGAACAGAACGCGATTCGTAGTCGCAGCCCGGTTACGCACGTGCAAGAAGAACGAACCGATCGCATGCCGATGGCCCATGTTCTGACTCGCGGCGAATACGACAAGCCTACGGATCAAGTCACCGCGACCACTCCGGCCGCACTGCATCCGCTGCCCGATGACGCGCCGCAGAACCGGCTGGGATTGGCGCAGTGGGTGGTTGATCCGGCTAATCCACTGACAGCTCGAGTAACTGTGAATCGATTCTGGCAGCAGGTGTTTGGCAAAGGAATTGTTGTGACGCCGGAAGACTTTGGAGTGATGGGTGCCACGCCGACGCATCCGGAATTGCTAGATTGGCTGGCAGTCGATTTTCGCGACAACGGCTGGGATGTGAAGCGATTCTTCAAACAGATTTTCATGAGTGCCACGTATCGGCAGTCGGCCAATCTATCGCCGGAAAAGCAAGAAGCCGATTTTGATAATTCGTGGCTTTCACGAGGCCCTCGTTTTCGGATGGATGCAGAAATGGTTCGCGACACC
>JAGQOZ010000235.1 GCA_020426955.1 Planctomycetales bacterium | reverse complement strand
TTGGTGACCTTTGCGGACGAAAAAGGTCGAGAAATCTATTTGCCTCATCCAGACCACAAAGAATTCGGAAAACTCGTCGGGCCTCGCTTGGCAGACGTCTTGGTGTTTGATTATTGGTCGAAGAAATAGTTGTCATCCTGTCGTAAGGCAATAAGTTTGTAGTAACGCAAGGTTTGAAGTAACGCCTTTAGGCGGAATAAGCTGGTTTACCAGCGACTAGATTCCTTTTCCGGCTAAAGCCGGAACTACGAACCTACCCAGAAATTTGTATCGCATCATCAACTTCTGAACGGAAATACGTATGTTTCGCTCGTGGATTTCCCATTCGGTTCGCCCCGTCCCATTCTTGGCGATCAGTTGTTTGTTGGCGTTTATCAGTTCGGCTAGTGCCTGCAACATCCCCGTGTTTCGCTACGCGTTGGAAAACTGGCAGCCCGATCCGTACCAAGCGGTAGTCCTGCATGACGAACCATTAGATGCGAACCAATTGGCTTGTTTTCAACGTTTGCAAAAAGCAGGTTTAGATCCGACGAATCCAGCCAACTTGGTCGCGAATTCGATCACTCCGGTTCAACTGCAAAGCGACACCAGCGATACGAATCAGCGCATGGAAATGGATCCTCGCTTGTTGGCCTATTTGAAAAGCCAGTTCGACGCAGCGGAAATCGACCAGCCAAAGATCTTGCTGTTCTATCCATTACGAGACACTGAGCCGCAGATTGCCTGGGCCGGCAACTTGGACCAAGATAGTGTTAGCCACTTGCTGCATTCGGCCGCTCGTCAAGAAATCGCCAAACGTATCTTGGCCGGCGAAACTGCCGTCTGGGTCTTCATCAAAAGCGGCGACCCCAGCAAAGACGAACCTCGTTTGGCACTTCTACGTAAAGAGCTTGATCGATTACAAAGCGAAATTGAACTGCCCGACCAGGAAACGCTGGAAGCGGAAGAAGAATATCGAGCGGACAATCCGATTGAATTGAAAGTCGCGTTCAGTGTTATCGAATTATCCACCGAACAGGCCGAAGAAATTCCGTTCATCATGACGCTGCTGCGTAGCGAACCCGATTTGGCCGGCTTTGAGCAGCCCGTGGCGATGCCGATTTTTGCGCGAGGCCGCACGTATTACGCATTGGTGGGTGACGGCATCAATCCGGAAACAATTGAGCAAAATTGTCGCTTCATGTGCGGCGCATGTTCGTGCCAAGTCAAACAACAGAACCCAGGCGTTGACGTGCTGATGTCGGTTGATTGGCAAAGCCAGATTGTTGGTTCGGCCATGGTGGAAAAACCGTTACCCGAATTAACCGGAATCGGCTTGTTCGAAATTGACAAACTGGCGTCACAGTCAACCGATGATGGCGACCTCGCGTTAACGTCCACGGAACCAAAAACTGCTTCGAATTCCAATCAATTCAATTCGAACGCCGTAGACGCCAGCGAGTCACCGATGTCAGACGAAGACGCAGTGTCGGTCATTTCGGAAGCAACAGAAGATGCGGCACATGGTTCTGCATCACACACGTCCACCACCGAATCGAGTTATGAAGGTTCGCTGGGTAACTATTTGGTAGGTGGATTGCTGCTGAGTGCACTCGTGATCCTGGGAACCACGGTTTGGCTCAAGACTTTGGATCGGTAACGTCCTGACGGAGGAGAATAGCATGGGCGTAGGTCGCATGATTTGGATGGAGATTCTACATCGCAAGTGGAATTTTCTGTTGTTGCTGCTGGTACTGGGGATGGTGGTGGCCTATGCGTTGACCTCCATGCAGATTATTGCCGCCGAGCAACAGCAGACGGAAGCCAAAGTGGCTGCCATGGACGATGATATTCGTAAGACCATGAAGGACCTGGGCTTTAATATCAACATCTTGCCCAAGGATCAGCAATTGGTCGATTTTTACGCCAACGATTTTGCGGACAAGACCATGCCGTACGCCTTTGTCCAGCGTTTGGCCGACAGTGAATTTGTCAGTTCGCTTAATCATTTGCGGCCCGCTTTGATTCAAAAAGTGGATTGGCCAGAACAAAAGCGCCAAGTATTGCTGATGGGAGTCAGCGGAGTGGTGCCGTGGACACATCGCAGCAATGCCAAAAAGCCCATGTCGGATCCCGTTCCGGCAGACAGCATGAATATTGGTTCTGCACTTGCTAAGCAACTGAACCTGCAGGTCGGACAGGCGGTGGTGCTGAATGGCGAATCGTTTAAGGTGAACAAGATCTATGATCCGCGAGGCACCAAGGACGACATCACCGTTTGGATTGACTTGAAACGAGCCCAGTCGATGCTGAATTTGCCGGACCGAATCAACTTGATCCAAGCATTGGAATGCAACTGTGCCAGTATTGATCGATTGGCGGAGATCGAAAAGGAGATTTCGGGTGTATTGGGCGAAGAAGTTCAAGTGATTGAATTGTCCGCCAGCGCGACAGCTCGAGCCAAAGCTCGCACCAACATCGCGAATGAAGGCAAGATTCGCTTGGCCGAATTAGCCAAGACTTCTCGCACCAGAACACTGTGGCTGATAGGCCTGGGAGCCACCGTCGTGGGCTTTTTAGCCTATTTCAATGTGCGACAACGTCAATTCGAAGTGGGCGTGCTGCGTGCCGTCGGAGCACCGACTTCGAAAATCTTGATGCTGTTTATTGGAAAGCTTTTCCTAGCGGGACTGCTGGGCGCGATCGCCGGTATTGCCATTTCGTTGACCGCGTGCAAACTGGGTTTGGTGGGCGTGGAAGGAATCAGTTCATCAAGCTGGTTTTCCCAAGTCTCTGGACCGGCATTGGCAGCCGTATTTGTGTTGACACCCGCCTTGGCCATCATGGCTGGCTGGGTACCTGCCGCCATCGCCGCCGGTCAAGACCCCGCATTGATCTTGTCAGAAGAATAGGTTGAATCAACGTGCTGAAATTGGATGCAGTCACCAAGACTTATCGACAATCGGGAAATGAAGTCCACGCGTTGCAATCGGTCAATCTGAAACTGGAGGCGGGGCAGTTTGTGGCCATTCGTGGCCCCAGCGGCTGTGGCAAATCCACTCTGCTGTTAACTGCCGGCGGCCTGTTGCGGCCCGACCATGGTTCGGTTGAAATTGACGGAACCAGTTTGTATCACGTGTCGTCCGCAGAACGAGCTGCCGTGCGGCAAGAAAAGATTGGCTTTGTGTTTCAACAGTTTCACTTAATCCCATATCTAAGCGTGCTGGACAACGTGCTGAGCGCCACAATTGGCACCAAGCAGCATCTGTCCGAAAAGAAAGAACGAGCCGAAAGTTTACTCAAACAGTTCAGCATGTCGCATCGTCGAATGCATCGTCCTGGTCAATTGTCCACTGGTGAAAAACAACGAGTCGCGATGGCTCGAGCCATGCTGAATCATCCGTCGCTGATCTTGGCGGACGAACCGACCGGAAACCTGGACAAAGAGAATGCGGACGTCATCTTGCAGCAGTTACGTTGTTTGGCTCGGGACGGTGCCATCGTGGTGCTGGTCACGCATGATGACCACGCATCTGCCGCTGCGGACGATGTGATTCGCATGGAAGCCGGTTCGTTGATGCTGGAATAGACTCGCTGGCGGAAGATTCATCGATTCGCATAGAGAAAAACGGAAGGAACAGAACGTGTCCAACAAGAAGCCTGTCGCTTTAATCACGGGAGCCAGCAAGGGGATTGGCAAAGGGATTGCCTTGGACTTGGCCTCCAACGGCTGGAACGTGGTCATCAACTATCACGGAGATGCGGACGGTGCCGCGCAGGCCGCTCAGGAAGCGAAAGATTTAGGTGCGCAGGCCTGGACCGTACAAGCGGACGTTGGTTATGGCCAACAAGTGCAACGCATGTTCGAATTTGTACTGCAGGAAGCAGGCGGTATTCAACTGCTGGTAAACAATGCGGGCGTGCAGACATGGGCTCCACTTCTGGAACTTCGCGAAGAAGATTTTGATCGAACCATTCGCACCAATCTGAAGGGTTGCTTTTTGTGTACCAAGGCAGCCGCGTTGCACATGAAGGATCACGGCGGCGGCGTGATTATCAACATCGGCTCGGGAGCCAACAAACGACCGTTTCCCAACCTAGTAGATTACGGCGCGTCCAAAGGCGGAATCGAACGGTTCACCAAAGTCACGGCGGTCGAACTAGGGCCGTATGGTATCCGAGTGAACTGTGTGGCGCCAGGCGCTATTGAAATTGAACGAACCAAGTTAGAGGCGAACGATTACGGTGAAACGTGGAGTCCTATCACGCCCATGCGTCGAGTGGGCCAGCCAGTGGATGTGGCCAAAGCCGTCACGTTTCTGGCAAAGCCTGACGCCGAATTTATCACCGGCCAAACCATCTACGTAGACGGCGGACTCTTTACGCAAGGGCCATGGCCTTATCGATAAGGCTGTGTGCGGGGCGTGGCATCGACTTCGGCAAACTCGCATTTGTCCTTTTTTGGTCATGGTAGCACTCGCCTGCTGTCACTTGGTGCTCAGCAAGAACGCTACCAGGTCGGCCAATTCTTGCGGACTAAGATTGGACGCCAGACCGGACGGCATTACTGACACGTGGCTCGGTTCGATACTCTCAATTTGTTGGCGTTCAATTTGAATTTCCTTGCGGTCGGACGTAACCAGCCGCACTCGGGCGTCATCACTGTCCTTCATCACACCCGTAAGGGCCTTGCCGTCCACCGTGATCACGTTCACAGGTTCATAGCTACGAACAAAACTGGCACTGGGAAAGGCAATCGATTCTAGTAAATCAGTCTTGGAACGAATTTTCCCGATATGACTCAGGTCCGGACCGATGTCACCGCCCAAATAGCCCAGCGAATGACATTCCGAACACAGCGCCTTCTGGCTTCGAAATACCTTCAAGCCATTGCGCACATCTCCTTCGGGCAAAGTCGCAAGCAGTTCGCTCAGCTTTTGCTGCTGAGTTTCCAAATTCCATTCAGGAACTAATAAATTCGCTTGCCTGCGCACCGAATCCCCAAAGCCACCAAACGCTTCGGTCATCACGCCTTGCTGTAACACTCCCACGGCCGAGTTCTGCTGCAGAGATTTCAAGAGCGTTTCGCCCAACTGCAAATCGGCCTGTTTTGCAAACAACGCTGTTACTCGGTTCAACTGCAGCGGCCCCACCTTGCGCATGGCCGTGGCCAATTGCAGTCGTTGAACTTCGGTCAATGACATCGTCTGCAAGATATGGGTCGCTTGATCTTGCACCGCCACGTGTTGCGTTGCTTCGATTGCGGAAAGCAGAAACGGAAAGACGGTCGGCGAAAGTTCCTTGTTCGTTCGTAACACCAAACTGATCGCTTGCAAACGCTGCAGTGCGTCAGTCTGGTCATTCTGTGACAATTCCTCAAGTTGCGTCACGAATGGTCCGGTCGGCACCAATTGGCTGGCGGCGGAAAAGGATAAGATATCTGAGCGAAGTTTTTCGTTGTGTTGAAATAATTCGGCCAATGCATTGCACAGCGGTATGTCACTGCTGGGTGACGATTCCCAGGGAATGGAACGCAGGACCAATTGCTTCATTTCGTCCGAAATTTGGTCGTCGATGAGCCATGCCGGTAGCCGCTTCTGGATTTCTGCGCTCCGTGAGTTCGTGATCAAATCCGCCACCAATTCGGCCTTCCCATGCCGTACGAATTCGTCCATCATGTTTGTTGTCTGCGCCGACCAGTCGCTATGTCGACTCAGAACCCACTTGGCTGCCACGACTACTTCCGGGCTGTCTGATTCTAGTTCGCTCAATACGGTTTCGGGCGTCAGTTGATTTGGCGCAAGCTGCTCCACAGCCATTAACACAGCGGCTTGACCTCGACCGGTTCGCGATTTCAGCTGTTCCAGCAACGTAACTACATCGCCAAGTTCCAATACGGCGTACAGTGCCGAATGATAGAGCACTAGGTCTTCGGTACCGGCGGCCACATCGAGCAGCATTTCTGTCACTGATGCATCGCCAATGCGTCCCAACGCCTCGCAGGCTGCTCGTTGGTTTTGTGCACCATTCGAACTGGAAAAGAGTTTCCGCAGCGGCGTAACTGCCGGCTTGAAGCGATGTAGCGCCAATCCGTGGATGGCGGCGTGCCGGACCTGTGAATCTTCGTCGGCCAATAGCTCTACTAAACAGTGCAACGCATCGTTCGAACCAATGTGACACAACGTCCACGCCAAGCGGTTCCGCACGTGGCCCGGTTCGTGGCGAACGCGACTTTGGATTCGTTTGACAGCATCGGTGCGAACCGCAAGCTCACGTACAGCTCGTTGCGTTACTTTCCAACGATCGTCGCGTAGCAATAAAATCAATTCGTCTGCGGTGAGTGCATCCCAGCGAATTTGCGTTCCCCACGGATCGATGGGCTTTGCTGCATCCGAACGACGAATTCGATAGATACCGCCCAGTACATCGGGCTTATGTAGCTGGGACGTGGGGCAACACAGCTTGTACCAGCCTCCCGTGTCGACAATCAGAATACTGCCGTCTGCGTCTTCCAGAACGTCGGTGGGATGAAAATCCAGGTCATCGCTAGTGACAAAATCAGAATCAAGGCTGGCGAAACGAGCTCCTTCGGGTATGAGTTGATGCCGAGTGACCTTGTGCATATTGAACAACGACGCCAACAGACAGTTCTGATAGTCATTGCCAGCCGCGTTTGATTCAATTCGCATCAGACCGCTGGGGGCAGCCGCGCCCAGATGAGTCATTACCGGCATCAAATCTCCGGTTCGCCAATGACCATCAATTACGCTGTGTTGTTTGCCATACACGCCACCATAAATGGCGTGCACCAAACCGTCTCGTTTGCCACCACCGGGATGCTGAAAAAATGTGGTGGTGAAAAAACGCTCGCCGCCTGCGGAAAACGCCACTTCCACAGGATTGTCCATGCCGCCTGTCATGACCGGTTCCAGCGGCCCGCCGTCCGGATGCCTGCGAAAGACATGCGCCGCTTTGGAAACCAGCGTTTGACCTGTCGGCAATGTGTGCGTCTGTTCCGCGAAGGCCCCTTTGCACCAATAGACATAGCCATCCGGTCCGGCGTACGGTCCATGCAAATCGTTGGCACAACCGGTCAAGGTCTTGCCGTCAAACCAGACTTCGCGCCGCTCCGCCACTCCATCATCATTCGTGTCGGTCAGCTTCCAAATTTCGGGCGGCGCGGCTACGTACAGCGAACCGTCCAGCCACATCGCTCCTTCCGGAAACATCATGTCTTCGGCGAACACGGTCCGCTGATCATATGAACCGTCTCCGTCCGTATCCTCGAGTCGAAGAATGCGATGAGGCTTTTGTTCCAGCTGTGACTGCACGTTGTCATTCGTACCGCTCGATTCAGTCACAAACAGACGTCCGCGGTCGTCGAAGTCGGCGGAGATCGGCCGTTCGATCAACGGCGGTCCGGCGACCTTTTCTAGAACAAAGCCAGCAGGAATTTGAAAGGTGCGTTGGTCGATGGTCACTTCGACCATTTGCGCCGAGGCAAGTGTGCCCAGAAACGTGGCGGCCAACCATACGTGAAAAATTCGCTGAAACATGGATCGTTTCCTCAGATTTGATTTTACGAGACGACAACATTCTAACAGCTTGTAACACCAAGTTCGTAGTCCCGTGCTTGTTTGTAGTCCCGCCTTCAGGCGGGACTACGAACCGCAATCACATGATCGTATCGAACGAAAGCGGGAGCGTCCCAACCAGGTCTGACTAGCTGCTGTGCGGAGCGTGGTTGGGTAGCTTGGCTACGATCGCGGCAGTACAATACGGTTTACCGACTCCCACCTATTCCGCCACTCCGTCCTCAGGAGCTGTTTCTATGCCTGGCCCAATTAACCGCCGTTCGTTTGTTCAAGCTGGCACGCTGGCTTCCGCTGTTGGTTTCTTTAGTTCCGTGAGCGCACAAGATTCTCCCAGCGGTAGTTCTAGTCCGAATTCGCGACTGGTGGTGGGAGTGATGGGATTGAGCCGAGGCCAGAGTTTGGCCGAATCGTTTGCGGCAGAAGAGAACGTGGAAGTTCGCTATCTGTGTGATGTTGATTCGCAACGAATCGATAGTTGTTCGGCCAAGCTATCGGAACAATATCAAATCAAACCAAAAGGCGTCGGTGACTTTCGCAAAATCTTGGACGATCCGGAAGTCGACGCGTTGGTCTGTGCCGCTCCGAATCATTGGCACGCACCCGCTTCCATACTGGCTTGTTCGGCCGAAAAGCATGTCTATGTGGAAAAGCCATGTAGCCACAATCCCTGGGAAGGCGAAACCATGGTCAAGGCTGCTCGGAAACGCAATCGCTGCGTCCAGATGGGCTCACAGCGCCGCAGCAGTCCCGGTTGGATCGAAGCCATCGCCCAACTTCGCTCCGGTGCAATTGGCGATGTTTATTTAGCTCGAGCGTTCTACAGTAGCCTACGCGGTTCGATCGGCAAGGGAACGAAAGCAGCCGTGCCAAAGCATCTGGACTTTGAACTGTGGCAGGGACCAGCTCCGCGAACCGACTACGTCAGCAACCTGGTTCATTACAACTGGCACTGGCGTTGGCAATGGGGCAATGGAGAATTGGGCAACAACGGCGTGCATACGCTGGATCTTTGCCGGTGGGGTTTGGAAGTCGATTATCCGACCAAGGTGACGTCATCGGGCGGCCGCTATTGCTATGACGACGATCAAGAAACGCCCGACACGCATACCGTTTGCTTTGAATTTCCCGGCGGCAAAGCGGCAACTTGGCACGGACTCAGTTGCAATCGCCACGACAGCGATGACTTTGTTTTGTTCTACGGCAAAGAAGGCGCCATGGAAGTCGATTCGGCGGGCGGTTTCAAAATCTTTGATAAGTCAAACAAACTAGTTCGCGAATCCGCT
>JAGQOZ010000234.1 GCA_020426955.1 Planctomycetales bacterium | reverse complement strand
ATCACGTTTGCCATAATACAGAATGAAAAAATCGTCATCATACAGCCACGATTGATAAATGGACCAATGCAGTTGCGATTCGATGCTGTTCGTTTTGAAGTCGATACCCTCGTCCGAAAACACCAGCGAATATTCGTCCTTCAGCTTGGGCTGCGAGTAGTAAATCATACCGGGCAAAACAAATAACGCGTAGATGACCATCAGCAGCATCACTGCTCCGATAATCGTTAGCGCCCAACCGGCCCAACTGTCGGAGGAATAGAAAAGCAAGTAGATGCCCGTTGTCATCGCCAACAATCCGCCAATAACGTCGCGGCCAACCTTGAGAGTCGCACAATAGTGCCGCTTCATCGCCAGAATGTATTCGTCTCGAGTATACGTGAAGGTAATGGAAACGGGTGAGGTCATCTGTTAATTTCCGCCTATAGCAGAGGGTTTGTTGGTTCCTGTCGGACATTCGAAAACGCCATGAATTCACCAGCGATTGTAATGCCTGACGGTACATTACTTGGTAGTCGAACTACTAGACGTGATCGATGCCTAGATTTTGTGCCGTTTCCGTACACGTCACTGGATAGACGCGTTCTCGTGGTGTGATCAGTTGACGGTAGCGTGAGCCCGCTTTGTTTTCTCGCTGCTGGCGAACAAAATGCGACACATCCGTGATATCGACAATCCATTCTCGAGCGTAGTTGCGAAGGATGTCGCCACGTAGCCCAAGTTGAATCGCACGCCGCTCCATTTTGTCGCCGTTTGGCGCGTGGTCCGGGTCCCACTGAAGGCGCACATTCGATTTAGCAACCTGTTGCTTCCAAGCTTGTTGCGATTCATAGCGTTCTGGTGTGAAAGTCGAATGAATTGCCTGTGCCAGAATTAGATCAAAGGCGGATCGTTGGATGCGAACTGCCAACACTACCTCTTGATCCTGCTTAGACGCCCAGCCACAACGATACATCATCCACAGAAAATTCGGCTTAATCCACGACATGCGAGTCAATTTGAAATCACCACCGAAGTATCCATGCTTTGCGGCGAAGTGGCCGATTGTAGGTGCGAAGGCCTGATAGACAATGACCGTTTCGTTATCGAAATTCGCCAGGATCACTCGTCCAGCATCGGGCCAGGCTTTCGATTGTGTCAAATATGGTTCGGTCTTTAGATTCATACGGTTAGGGACATGGTAACCGGCCAGGACGTCGGCCAATAGGTGTTCCAATTTTGTGGCAAGGGCAACGTGTTTTCGGTTAGTTACAATGTTTTACCACAAAAGCATTGCCACGATGAACCGGCATAGCAAAAGGATCCACCCGGCCAAGGCGATCAGAACGCCGGGGGTCGCGTGCGTGACTGTTGGTCTTCCTAACCCAAGCGAAACCCCGGTCAGATTTCCAAGGCCGTCAGAAAACCAGATACAAACCAGCGGTAGTAAGGCAAACGCGAATGATCGAAAGGCGACTTCTGGTCCTCGAGCGTAAAACGCTATCGCAATACACAGCATCGCCACCGCACCGGACGCGGACTTCGAGCGAACAGCATCCTGGAAGAAGTTCCAACGGTTTTGGGCACCCAGACTCTTCGCTTGTGCCTGTGCTAACGCATTGACCGCAGGCGAACCGGTACGGTAGCAAGCGATCGATTCGAGTTGGCCCTGGTCGAGCCAAACTCCGGCGCAATTGTCGCATCGATTGATCTGAATGCCAGAATCATACGCGTAGTCGACCGTGGACATTCGAATGAAACAGCTAGGACATTGGCGATCTTTGGACGACCGTTGATGCTTTCCATCCGGTCCTCCGGTCACGATGCTCATGCGCCCGAGCACCATTGTTAGGACGTGTCCTGAAGCAGCCCCTGAGTCTCGCTGCTTAAACCATTGCCCATCGCAGATGGAACAACGATCCACTGGCTCGCCGTGCAGCGAAATCGCTTTCAACTGGCAATTGCAATTTGGACAAAGCATTGTTGTGGTAACGCTAGTTTCGAATCAAGCGCTCTAGAGCTAACAGCCAATTGTAGTCGCGGCAAAACTTTTTGCCAGAAAGCGAAACCGCGCCGAAATTCGCGTGCTGAAAAAACGTGGTCGTAGTTGCCACTACCAAAGTGCGTTCTTGACTTCGTTCGCCCAGGCCTCGCCAACCCAGAGTAGACCTTCGTACGGGGAAACGTACGATACGTCCCATCCGGCCTGTTCAAGCGTGCGGATCATGCCAGGGCGAGCATCGGTGTTGGTCGTGTGAAGGATGATTTTACAGACCGGAATTTGTGACGCCAGATAATCCGCAACATTCTGGCCGACGCCAGGATCAAACACGGTACCATCTCGATTGCGATTGGCGCCAAGGTCGTGGTCCAGACAAATAAGGACGCAGGTTAGTAGGTTATCCCCTAGCCATTTGTTGATGTCGGGGGCATTGTCGAAGGTGACGACGTTCAATGCAGGGTATCGTTTGTGCAGAAGCGGAATCATAGCGTCCAAGCGGTCGAATTCGTCGTCCAAGATTACGATAGTGTTTGTTTTCATAATTGTTTGTCCGCTTGTTTCGAATCAACCGATTTGGAACTACCAGCGAATTGTACCGGACCGATCTCCGTCGCCAAACGCGAGAAGAACGTCCGACGGGATAGGCGGCAATTTCGGCCCCTGTTGACTTGTCCGATATGAGTGAACGTTTAGAAGTTAGTACGAATTCATTTGCATCAAGTACAATGAATTTGAATCGCACATCCCCTTGCCGGCGTACCCGGCGGGACGTGCAGACTAATCTTCCGGCCGGGCAAGCCAGCGCGGGGCCGCCGGGCGGGCAACAGAAATTGCGTGCTCTGTGGAGCTTCCTCCTTCGTCCTTTGTCAGTTTGCACCTCGCGGATATGTTACTGGTTCGTGTAAACCTCGACGATCTCCCAATTGCGCAGCGTAATACTGTACCGGCGAAATTTCGGATCGTCTTGGAACGAGTATGTCAGTTGCAGTTCGGATGCATCGGATGGCATGTCGATCCACATACGAGAGTCGATTCTTTCGATCAAATCATCGCTGTTCTGGATCTTGAGATGGCATCGAACAAGAGCATTCGCTATGGAGGGCCATAGGGAATCATGCCGATCTGCGAATTCTGCAAAACGCTGACGCTGACAATCGGTAGGACCATCTTCATCGGCCCATAGGTGGATACGGCATTGGGTAAGGGGACGGCAATCGATGTCGACTTCGCCGTCCCAAGCATTGATGTTGTAATCAAGCTTGCCGAACTGATTATCAAAAATCGAGCGTTGGGGGCTGTTGATGAAATTTTGCGGATTGTCGAACTCACCATCCGGAAGAATGCGAATCATGATTTCGTCATCGATTGCCAACGACGGTGTTTCCCAGTTTGCGTGTTGGCAATCCTGCGTTGGCAGATAGTGGCCAAGGCCACCGATTGTGAGTTGGTATTTGCCTTCCTTGTCGGTATGCTTCACGTAGTTGACCATTGTGCTAAGCACGCCGTCACCTGCGAGACCGGAAATGCAGACTCGCTGCCCATTGTGCAGGATCTCAAAGCGGACTGCCATTGGAAACACTTCCTAGAAAAGTGATACACAAAACTGCTCGAAACGAGCGACGCCGGTGTTGTCAACGAGTTTACCAAGACAATGGATGTTGCAAAACAGGCGAATATCACATTCAACGGGGCCAGCGGTATTTCGACCCCGTCGGTTTTCCGACCTGAGCGAACGCTTTGAAGTTAGCATGATTTGATTCGCACCGAACCCAATCAGCCAGGAACGCAGTTCCCCGTGCGGCGTGTCCGGCAGGTCGCGAAGTAACGGGATCTTCGCCCGCAGCTTTGTTGTCGCATGGGCGTGGCGAGATTGTTTACTTCGGAGAGAACGTGAATTCTAGGGTTAGCATTGCGACAAACACTGTGAATAGCCAGTACGTCACGGCGGGATCGATTTTCGCAGGATTGGCGAGAAACGGTTTGATCGGGCCAAGTTGATGCCAAAGATGCAATCCCAGCGGTATTGTAATCGCACCGAATAGCAAAAGCGTCCAAGTCGCGGAGCCATGTCTTAGCATGGCACCGCAATCGCCGACTCCATCCATTGAACCAAAGGCAATGTACGCTCCATTCGCAATGAGACAGAAACCGGCAAAGAAGCACCCGATCTGGCGAGCGACAGTAATTCGGCTAGGAATAAATCGCCAGATGAGCACGGGAATGCTGCTGCCAAGAATCGGACCGAGCCACACAACGGTCAATGGATGAGGATTTGGAGAAACGTCTGTACGTGAAATTGTCAGCGGATGCAAAACAACTTGAGCGACCGTTCCACCGGTTGCCAACGCACCGACGACGTGCCCAAATTCGTGAACCGCCAACATTGCGAACCAACTTAGGGCCAAGAGCGAACCGATAAACATGACTTGGTGAAATCGTTGCATTCGAAGAAGTAAATTTGGAATTGTGTCGATTGTCTAAGTCTTCGGTTTAAGGCAAAACCGCATGAAACCGACAACGGCGTAGACTAATGCTCCGGCAACGGAAACATAGACGAAGACAATTGGTACTGTAGTGAGAGGCGCAAGTGCTCTCGCCGTGTCGGCAGTGACATCCATCATCTCCTCAGTCGTGACCGCGTTTGCCGCCTTCGCGGACCAATAATGCTGAACGGACAAATTGAGTGTCAGCCATGATGAAAAGTACGCCGTGGGAAAAACAAAACAGCCGTACTTGCGTTTCACTGCTGCTGGAACGAAAAGCAGAAACGGAATCGCAACCGCGATGTACCACCAATAATTCCAGCGCGCGGCGTTAAGGGCTTCGACATATTCCGGGCGAAACTTATCCACGTGATATCCAGCGGTTAAAAGGCGTTGGTCGCGGGGCGAAGTTTGCAACTCGTTCAATAGCAACGCCCATCGAATTGTAAACTCTCCTTGCCGGTTTGTCCGGCAAGTAGCAAAATCTTCCTTCTGTTCCGGTTGGGCAAGCCAGCACGGGGCCGTCGAATCGCCTCGTTTCGGCTTGTCCGACATGGGCGCGAGTCTTGAAGTTAGTATCGCGTGCCATAGCAACGAGCCGAATGAACCGGAATAAACTCGGTGTGGCTTGGCCGATTACTTCGCCACGCAATACAAATGCTTGTCCGAACGAATGATCAACTGTCCGTCGGCAATGGCGGGTGTGGCGCTAAAGTCTTCGGTTTCCGCAGTCACTTTATTGGCAGCGATCTGCTGAAGTTCTTCGCCGGCTTGAATCACGTAAGTGATGCCGGAACGAGTGGTGTAGTAGATTACGCCATTCGCGGCGATGGGCGAACCATAATCCTGTCCGCCTCGACCACCACCTCGTCCTCCACGACCACCAAATCCACCTCGCCCCTGCCCTGCCCCACGTTCGCCTCGTTCCGCGTTCGCTTCGTCGTCGGCAGGCGGATTTGCATTGCCAGCGGCGGGCGCTTGCAGACGAGACTTAAAGACTTCGTCACCGGTCTTGGCGTCCAGGCAGGTCACCACACCGTTCCCAAAAACGTAGATGCGTCCATCAACGACAAGGGGAGTGCCGATGCGGTTAGATTGGTTGCCTTGCCAAGCGATATGCGAATCGGTGACATCTTTTTGTCCGCCAACCTTGACGGCAATGCCACCACCGCCGCCCGGTCCTGATTCGATGGCAATCACGGTGTCTTCAAACGGTACAAGGCTAGAGCACATGGAATTCGAACCGAATGCTTCGCAGTACCAACGCAAGCTTCCCGTTTCCGGATCAAACGCCCAGATTTCGCCCGGCACCGCGATGACGACATCGGTTCGCTGGTCATCAACCGGGACCAATACCGGCGTGCCCCAAGTGGAATTGAAGCCAGAAGCTTCTTTGCGCCAGATTACTTCGCCGGTGTTCTTGTTCAAGCCGACCAGGGCTTCGCTTTCGGCAGTGGCGGTCACAATCAACACGTCTTTGTAAAGGATGGGACTGGACGCCGAACCCCAACCTCGCGCGCCCGATTCCGTGCCGATCTGACGCTTCCACAATTCATTGCCGTCCAGGTCAAAGGCGACCGCGCCGGTCTTGCCGAAGTAACAATAGATGTGTTGACCGTCGGAAACCGGTGTGTGCGAAGCGTAGCCGTGTTCCGCAAACATGCCGCCATATTCGTCTTCTGGTAAATAAGGTGACACGGTCTTGTCCCAGACAATCTGACCGTTGGTTCGGTCCACGCAAACCAGATGGCGTTGTAGATCTTCTTGCTGGCCGGGATTGCCGCGGTCCAATCCATACCCGGACCAGCATGTCACATAAATCTTGTCACCAACCACAATCGGACAAGAAGAACCGGCGCCGGGCAACTTGGTCTTCCATTGCAAGTTCTCGGTTTCGCTCCAAGTTGTCGGCAATTCTGCTTTGCTGGTAACCACGCCTGTCCCATTAGGACCTCGGAAACGACTCCAGTCTTCAGCGGTTGTCGAGTGAACGATAATCAGACAGGTCATGAGAAATGTGACCTGGAACCAGCAGAGGCTTCGCATTTATTAGTCCTTTATGTTTGAAAGCTTTCGGCGAAAATAGATCGATTCGTTACGCTACTAACGAAGGTCATGAGCTTTTGCCTACATTTTGTCTTGTAGGAACGAACGAATTCGGCATGCGAATCAGCTGTATGGTAGATTTTTGGCAGACGCAGGCAAATAACGAAAGAGGCAGAGTATGCGAATTTTGAAATTACCTTCCGGGCTGTTCGGTCTTATGCTGGCCGTCTGGTTGTTTTGCGAAACTCGCTTGTACGCCGAAGCGATTTGGATCGAAGGCGAACACGCGGTACGTTCCACCATGAACGGCCATCCTTGGTATGACCAAGTTCAGCGAAATTTGTTTTCCGGCGGCGATTTTGTCAGCAATTTTCATAAAACCCAAGCTGGCGAAGCGGAATATACGCTAAACGTTCAGAACGGTGGCGAATATCAGGTTTGGGTGCGAGCGAACCCGTTTGAATCGTTGCTGGAGATGCAGATTGGCGATGGCAATTGGCAATCCGTGGTCACTCGCACCAGCCTGGATTCGACCAATGTCGCCGAAGCGGACGCGTTGGATATTCGCTTCTTGGGCTGGATCGACGCGGGCCAAGTGACGCTGCAGAAAGGTGAACAGAAGATTCGCTTTCGAATGCACAGTGCCAACAGCCATCACGGTTATTTGGATTGTTTTGTGGTGACCAATCAGCCGTTTTCTCCGCAGGGGATTCGCAAACCCGGCGAACCGATTGCCGTCACGGACGGCTGGTTTCCCTTTTCGCCCACGGATCGTCGATTTGGTGAAGACAACGCCATTGACCTGCGACACTTGAACGAACTCAACGCCGGCGATGGTGGATTCATTGCCGTGGATGGCGATCATTTTGTGCACAAAGACAACGGTCGAACAATTCGATTCTGGGGCGTGAACGGTCCGCCAAGACAACTAGAAACGCCAGACGAATTTCAGCAGCATGGTCGCTTGATGGCCAAGTACGGCGTGAACTTGATTCGCATTCACAGTTCGTTTTATGACAAAAACGGGCAGATTGATTCGGCCGAAGTCATGAAGCGTATTGAAATGGTGCATGCGTTCAAACAGGCCGGCATTTATTCTCACTTGTCGATCTATTTTCCATTATGGTTGGAGCCGGATGTCAACCATCAATGGTTATCGGGCTACGATGGCAAGTCGCATCCGTTTGCTGCATTGTATTTTAACCAAGACTTCCAGCGACAATATCAAGCGTGGTGGAAAGCCATCTTATTGACACCGCATCCTGCCACCGGCAAGCGATTGGTGGACGAACCGGCGCTGGCCTTTGTGGAAATTCAAAACGAAGATTCTTGTTTCTTCTGGACGTTCAAGCCTGAAGAATTTCCACCGGCGCTGCGAAAGGAAATTGAACTGCGTTTTGGAAGTTGGGCCGCCAAGAAATATGGTTCGGTCAAGGCCGCTCGAAGCAAATGGGGTTGGTGGCAAAAGCACGAAAATGATGACGTCGCAGCGGGCCGGCTCGGTATTCGTCCGCTCTGGAATGTGTTTAACGACAAGAAGCTGCGCGACCAAGATACCGCGGCGTTTCTGGTGGATGTGCAACGAGAATTCTATCAGCAGATGTATGACTTTCTGCGCGAAATCGGCTTTCAAGGCGCGATCACTTGTTCTAATTGGGTTACGGCTAGCCCAGAGGTTTTGGGGCCGTTGGAAAAGTATTCGTACACGGTGGGTGACTTCATGGACCGGCACGGCTACTTCGGCTGTTTGCACAAAGGAGAAAATGCGGCTTGGTCGGTTCGCAATGGACATACGTTTCGAAATCGCAGTGCGCTGCGGTTCGAAGCGGAAGACGGAGATGGTTTGTCGTTTGTCCATCCGGCCGTGGACATTACGTATGCGAACAAGCCGTCGATGATTTCTGAAACCACCTTTAATCGGCCAAACCGTTACCGCAGTGAAGCTCCGTTGTTTTTTGCGTCCTACGGCAGCTTGCAAGGGACGGACGCGTTCTGTTTGTTTGCGCTGGACGGCGCCGGGTTTTCTGTTAAGCCCAACTATCATATGCAGCCCTGGACGTTGATGTCGCCAGCGCACGTGGGACAGTTTCCGGTTGCGGCGCTGCTGTATCGCCAAGGGTTCATTCGCGAAACGAATTCGTTAGTCCAAATCCGGCTGAACGTCAACGATCTGACTCAGCTGAAAGGAACGCCGCTGCCGCAAGGCGCGTCGTTCGATGAACTTCGCTTGAAAGATGTACCCAAAGGCCAAGTCATCCGACCTGGCGATGTGGTTGACCCATTGGTTCATTTTGTGGGCCGAACCGACGTTGCGTTTGTCAAGCAAAACGGGACCAACAAGATGGTGCGCTTGGATGATCGAATCGACCGAAAGGCAAAAAGAGTGTCTTCGGAACATGGACAAC
>JAGQOZ010000233.1 GCA_020426955.1 Planctomycetales bacterium | reverse complement strand
CACGGTCATCTTGACGGATGTGTTGTACGCTTTGGTGGATCCGCGAGTACGCTTGTCATGATCAAACGGATGCTGAAGACTCGGACGGCGCGGAAATTTTTCCGCAATCGATTGGCAGTGGTGGCACTGTTGATCATAGGCGGCTATCTGGCCTTGGCGGTAGCTGTGGGCGTGTTTGGATTGATTTCGGCCGACGATTGTTTCGCTCGAGTTGGTCCCGAACAGTTGCCAGGCTTTTTCTGGCAGCAATCGGCGGAAGATCGAGCGGACAATTGCGAATTCGTGCTCAGTTCGATCGAAGGCATGCTGGCCGGCGCCAATCCGGAAACCGTCTTGGCCGAATATCGTTTGGGCCAATTGCAATTGGTACAGCGCACACCCGACGAGACTCGGCAGCTGGTCGAACAGGGTTGGGCGCTGTATGACCAACTGGCGGCCAGTCCCGACTTGAACGAAGATGTTTCGCTGCTGCCGCAGATTGCGGAACTGGAAGCCAAGGTAGAAGACTTCTTTGTGCCGCTGTCTGGCACGAGCCGATGGAAGCGCAATTTGGAATTGCTGCTAGGAACCGATCGGCAAGGACGATCAATTGCGGTGCGAGCGTTATATTCAATTGATATTGCGATTCGTATTGGCTTGGTGGTGGCGTTCTGTTCGGTCTTGATTGGTAGCTTGATGGGCGCGGCGGCCGCGTATTACGGCGGATGGGTGGATAACTTGGTGACGTGGATTTTTACCGTGTTTTCGTCCATTCCCAATTTGGTATTGCTGGTGTTGTTGGTGTCGTTGTTTCGCGGAACGCCAGCGGAAGGAACGCTGATTCCCATGTTCATGGCGTTTGGAATCACGTATTGGGTCGGTCCCTGCCGAGTCATCCGTGGCGAAACGTTGAAATTGAAACACCTCGAGTACATTGAAGCAGCCAAGTCCATGGGGTTTTCTCGACCCTATATCATGATCAAACACATCTTGCCCAACACGGTTCATTTGATGCTTATCAATTTCTCGCTACTGTTTATTGCGGCCATCAAAGGAGAAGTGATTCTTACTTACTTGGGCCTGGGCATTAAAAATTCTACGTCTTGGGGCATCATGATTTCTCAATCGGCATCGGAAGTCAGTAGCGGCTTTTTCTGGCAAATCGGAGCCGCCACGGCGTTCATGTTCTTGTTGGTATTGGCGTTCAACATTTTGTCTGACGCCTTGCAAGATGCCTTTGATCCCAAACACGTGTAATTCGAACTCGGCAAAGCAAACACTCATGAATCAAGAACAGGCCATACTGCGAGTTCGCAATCTGAGCACTTGTTTTCGAACCGATCGAGGCGACGTGACGGCGGTGGATCGCGTTTCGTTTGATGTGTTTCGTGGCGAAACGCTGGGCATTGTCGGCGAATCGGGCTGTGGCAAGACCGTGACCAGCAAGTCCATCATGCGCCTTTTACCAGAACATTTGAGTTACTTCAAACAGGACAGTGAAATTCTGTTCGACGGTAAGAATCTGGCATTCGCCAAGGAAAAGGAACTTCGGCAAGTTCGCGGCAACGATATTGCCATGATTTTTCAAGAGCCCATGACCGCACTCAATCCGGTCTTCACGGTCGGCTGGCAGTTGGACGAAGCACTGAAGTATCACACCAAACTGGACAAAGCGGGACGCAAAAAGCGAGCGTTGGAGATGCTCAAGCTGGTGGAAATGCCCAATCCCGAACGGCGTCTGAGCGAATATCCGCATCAACTGTCGGGCGGTATGCGGCAACGAGTCATGATAGCGATTGCTTTGTGTTGCGAACCCGATGTGTTGATTGCCGACGAACCGACCACGGCACTGGACGTCACCATTCAAGCGCAGATCTTGCGACTGATGGAAGACCTGAAGAAACGAGTTGGCACGGCGATTGTCTTGATCACGCACGATTTAGGAGTGGTGGCGCAAGTTTGTGATCGAGTTCTGGTGATGTACGCAGGCCAAGTGGTGGAAACGGCACCGGTGCGGCAGTTGTTCCATCAGCCCAGTCATCCGTATACCAAAGCGCTGCTGGATTCTTTGCCCAAGCCGGGTGTGCATCAAGATCGATTAACGGCCATTGAAGGAATTGTGCCCAGCTTATTTGATTTGCCCTCCGGTTGTCGATTCAGTGATCGTTGTGCATTGTGTGAAGATCAGTGTCGGAATGAACCGCCGCAGATCCAAACGTTGGATTCGCCAGACTGTTCGGTTCGTTGTCATTTTCCTCTGCAATAAGTCAAAGTCATGGCCTTGATCAAAGTCAGTCAACTGGTGAAACACTTTCCCAAGCGAGGCGGATTCTTGAATCGTGTGATCGCCAAGGTCCACGCCGTGAACGATGTTAGCTTTGAAATTCACGCGGGCGAAACGCTGGGCATTGTAGGCGAATCGGGTTGTGGGAAGTCGACGTTGGGTCGAGTGATCATGCGGTTGCTGGACCCGACATCGGGCAGCATCGAATTTGACGGCCAGCCGCTGCAGGAACTATCGCATCAGCAGATGATGCCGTTTCGACGCAAGATGCAAATGGTCTTTCAAGATCCCAATTCGTCCTTGAATCCTCGCCTGACCATCGGTGCCATGCTGGCCGAAGGCATTCGCTTTCACAATCGCAGCGGATACATTTTGAAGGATCAGCCGCTGGATCAGTATATTGATTCGCTGCTCTCCAAAGTGGGGCTCCGCGCGGATGACAAGTCCAAGTATCCGCACGAATTTTCCGGTGGCCAGCGACAGCGGATTGGGATTGCGCGAGCACTTTCCGTGAAGCCAGATTTTTTGGTAGCGGACGAACCGGTTTCGGCCTTGGATGTTTCCGTTCAGGCGCAGGTCTTGAATTTGATGCAAGATCTGCGCGACGACCTGTCGCTGACCATCTTGTTCATTTCGCATGATTTAAAGGTGGTAGATCACTTTTGCGATCGCATGCTGGTGATGTACCTGGGCCATGTAGTCGAAGAAATGCCGTGCAAGCAAGTGCATCAAAACGCGCTGCATCCCTATACGCAAGCGTTGCTGGGCGCAAATCCCGTTAACGATCCAGACGAACGCCACGAACTGACCGTCTTGGATGGCGAAGTCCCCAGTCCCTACGATCCACCGCTCGGCTGCCCGTTTGTTACTCGCTGTCCCATTAAGACTACAAAGTGCGAATCGGAAAACCCACCTCTGGTCCAGATCAATGATCAGCAAAAAGTGGCCTGCTGGGAAGTGTCGGCGGAAAAGCCGCACGCATAGGGAGGCCATACGCGGAAAGCGTCAGGCATGTGAAAACAACGCCAAAACAGACGCTTTTGTGGCCCGTTGGAATCCACTTCAAAGTGCCATCAAACGCAAGAACATTTCGCGATTCTTGGCCATCCATTGACGGCATTCAATCAACAACGCGTCGGCCGATTCGGAGCGTAACAGGTAGGCCAATTTCCGGAAGTCGCGAGCGTTACTTGGCAGATCGTGCCGAGCTTGCGTGTTCATCAGTCTTAGGCCAGATTCAATGCGGCGCAGTCGCAAATAGCTGTGACGCAAATTCGCTGCGTCGCAGTCTGACAACAGATTGGCGTTCGCCAGCTCTTCCAGAGTGCGAATGATGCTGGCCTGAAACACTTGAGGATGGTTGCGGATGTGACGCATCTGCAGTGTTCGCACCAGGTATTCGACATCCACGGTTCCGCCTTCGCTGCGCTTTAAGTTGCGGTCCAATGCATTCTGTTGAAGTTGCAGGCGTCGTTCGATGACGTCGTTGATAGATATTGTATCCCATGACCAAGCGTTCACTGCCTCGCGAACTTGGTCCAGCGCCCGCTGACCGATTTCTGGCGAACCAAAGACGGGGCGAATGCTGCACATTTTCTGCAAGCCTTCCAAGCCACCGCAGGCTGCACTGCCCAGCTGTTCTAAGTCTTGGACCGGTCTGGCCAAGACGCCGGTGGACATCAGCGGCGAATGTAGCGGATCCATTTCAAACAAGCGACCAGCGGCACCCAAATTGTTGAAACGTTTGGCAATTCGCTGGACCAATTCATTGTAAAAATGTTGATTGGTTGTGGACTTGCCGTTTTTGCCGTGAGCGTGGACGGTCGAACCATTGCCGTCGTAAAACAAACCAATATCCATCACGCTGTGGTAATTGGGCTCTTGGGCTCCGAATTTGCCAAATGCGAACAGCGCAAACTGGCTGGGCTGGTCATTGTGCCAAGGCGTGCCGTAACGTTGTTTCAAATGGTTGAATTCCAGCGACGCGACTTGCATCACACAGGCTTCGGCTACGTCGCTAAGGAAGCGCATGGTTCGAGAAATATCTTCTTTTTCCAAGATGTCTCGTACGCCGGCCGTGAGGTGTTGAGCGTTCTTGAATTCGTGGAGAATTAGATCGGGGTTTTCGGCGTTGCGAACCAAATCAGCAACAATCGATTTTAGTTTCTCTAACGGCGGCAACTTGTTCAGCACCAGCGAATCCATCAATTCGTCCAGCATGCCAGGATTGCTGACCAACATTGACGAAAGATAGGGACTGGTAGAACAAAGCCGAACGTATAGCTCCATAGTCGGCGCGTTGAATTGAAACAGTTCCCACAATACGCATTTGCCCCCCAGCGATTCACTGACATGCGTCAAGTTGGTAAGCGTTTCGTCCGGATTGGGCGTCTGAGAAATCAACGTAAGCAACGGCGCAACAATGCCGCTCAGGTAGTGCCGGCAACGACGACTGGAAAGAAACGCAATACGTTCATCCGCCAACGCCATCACATTCTTGTACGCTTGATGGTGGTCTTGAAAACGAAATGACGCCAATGCCGCTTGAATGACATTACCGTCTGGCTTGGGGCCCAAAATCAAATCTTGAATGGCAGTCGATTCCGCTTCGTTGGGAAACGTGTCGTTTAGGATTTGTTGCAGCGTCGCCTGCGACTGATCCAGCATCGATTTCACGTCGGGTTGCGAAGGATCAGCGAGCGAAATCTGCATTCGCTGGAAGGCATGTAGCGCGGATTCCAAACCAGCTTGTTCGTTCTGAGTCAAAAACTGAGCGTGACCTAATTGGCGAATAGCGTCGCGAGAATTCGTGGTGCGAACCTCCGACACGTCACCGCCATTAATCAATTGCAAGAGTCGAACCACGCCATGGATATCGTCTAAACCGCCAGGACGCTGGTCGATCTTACCTGCATGTAGATCGCTCTGGCGCAAATGCTGCTGAAGCCGTCGCTTGAGCGCTCGGACGCCAGTTAAATCGGACGGCGTATAATAGCGACGGTAGACCCAGGTTTCCATTAAGGCCAAGAATTCAGCGGCCAATTCCTGGTCACCTGCTACGCGACGTGCCTTGACCCAGGCGTCGCGTTCCCACGTACGTCCTCGCGTATCAAAATGGCGAAGCGCAGCGTGTCTTTGGATTGCCAGACGATCACCCGACGTACGGAACACTTGGACAAAGGGCAGTTGACCGACCTTGGTTCCAAGTTCGTGCAGGATCTCCAGAACTTCTCGAGTCAACTGTTCAAAGTAGTCGGCGTTGTCAATCGGTTTAGCGCCGTTGGTGCGGCCATCTGCGTCATATAAAAAAAACAATTCCCACGCTGTTTGAAACGTCGCTTCCCAGCCAGCCAATTCCCCAACGGCAATTACGGTGAACGCCGATTGCGTGCCATCTGGACGACATGGGATGCCTCGTTTTTCTTGCAGCTTGCGTTCGGCAACAGTCAAGGCGGATTCGCAAATGGCATTGGCCAGCACGGTAATCTGTCGCAGTGTTTGATCGATGTCTACCTTGCCGTAGATGTGGCCGTATAGAATTCGCAGGCGTTCGCGCAGATAGTGGCGACACATATCATGAATGGCCGACGTTCGGTCCGGCATCGACGTGATTTCCGCGTGGACGTCTCGAAAAAAATCTTCTTCGGCTAACGGTTGCCCGTCCGTGACGCGAATCAATTCAAACGCTTCGGGATCGGCAAACAAGGTTTCTCGTTCGGCCGAACCCAACTTCAAAATGTTCAGCAACACCGGCAAACACAATTCGTCTCGTTCCACCAAGCTAAGAAACGACAACGGACTGCGATGCGCACAAACGTAGTCCTGGACGGATCGCACCAGATGTTCGTCTAGGGCATGTCCATCGGTGCTGGACAAGAAACGAGGCAAGAAAGTATTCAAAAGGTCGCCAGGCACGCCCATCTGGACAAACTGTTGGCAAAGATTTTCCAGCGAACGTTGCACGGACGCCGAACAGTTTTGCCACAGCGAACGGTCTAAGTTGGCAGGCAAGGCAATTGGTTCCGCATCCATGATAATATCAACGAATTCAGGGGAATTAGGGACGGAAGAATTGGGGTAGCCTGTCGCCTCCACAAGCTGCAGAACTCAAAAGTGTAACACAATTGGTACGCCCGCTTCCAGCGGACGCCGCGACTTCGGCGACATGGGACTTGTCGGCAAAACGGCCAAAACATCCCCCTTACCAACCCTAATGGCCATGATAAACTGACGGCATTCGATCCTTGCATGCCCCCAGATTCGGAAACCAAGAACGCGATGCCCAAACGCCTGTACATTGAAACCGTCGGTTGTCAAATGAATATGCTCGACAGCGAATTGGTCGTGGCCAGTTTGCGACAACAGGGATACGAATTGACATCCGATTTTAATTTGGCCGACACCATTTTGTTCAACACTTGCAGCGTGCGAGAACACGCCGAAGAAAAGGTCTATAGCCAGTTAGGACGTTTGCGTCGGCTGAAAGAATCGCATCCAGAGAAAGTCATTGCGGTCATGGGTTGTATGGCTCAGAAAGATCAGAAGATTGTGTTCGATAGAGCGCCGTATGTCGATCTGGTGGTCGGGCCAGGACAACTGCATCGTATTCCGGATTTGATTTCCGAAATCCAGAACGGTGGCGGTCGCAAGATGGAAGTAAGCATGGGACGTCGTGATGGTTCGGTCGAACAGATCAAACGCAGTCACGAAAGTTTTGATCCGTTACGAGATCCCGAGATGCGGCCGTCACCGTATCAGGCCTATGTGCGAATTCAAATCGGCTGCGACAAATTTTGCACGTATTGCATTGTGCCCATGGTTCGCGGTCCAGAACAAGGTCGACCTCCGCAAGATATCATTCGCGAAGCCCAAGCGCTGGCGGACCAAGGATGTTTGGAAATTGTCTTGTTGGGACAAACGGTCAATAGCTATCGCTATCAGGATGGCGAAACCACAGTTCGTTTACGCGACTTGCTATATCCACTGCATGACATTGATGGCATCAAACGCATTAAGTTTGTCACCAATTACCCGAAAGACATGACCTACGAATTGTTGGAAGCGGTACGCGATCTGCCCAAGGTTTCACCCTACTTGCACGTACCGGCTCAAAGCGGTTCCAATCGTATGTTAGAGCGAATGAAGCGAGGCTACACGGTGGAAGACTATCGTGACATGATGCAGCGCATTGCAGAAACGATTCCCGGCGCGGCCGTCTCTAGCGATTTTATTGTTGGCTTCTGCGGCGAAACAGAAGAAGATTTTCAGCAGACCGTGCAACTGGTAGAAGAGTGTCGATTCAAGAACAGTTTTATCTTCAAATACAGTGAACGTCCGGGGACTCGTGGTGCCGAGCTTTACCCGGACGACATTCCCTTGGACGTCAAGAAGCGACGCAATAACGAATTGTTGGAATTGCAGAACCGGATTTGCGAAGAAGAGAACGAAAAGTTTTTAGGAGAACGAGTCGAAGTGTTGGTAGAAGGGCTCAGCAAACAAGCGGTCAATCAAGAAGCGGAAACTCCGGAAGAACTTCGTTCCAACATTGTCCAAATGACTGGCCGTACGCATTGTGATCGAATTGTGGTGTTTGAAGGAAATCGTCGCCAAGCCGGACAGATCTTGCCAGTGGCCATTTATGACACTACCGCACACACGCTATTTGGGACTGTGGTCACGGATTGTGTCGGTCCGGAAGTCTATTCGTTGAATCTGTAGCGAATTCAGTACGTTTGACAGCGGCGCAAACCGGGGTGATTCTCGCGATGCGAACCGGCCGGAGCAAAGCGAATTCGCTAGCATCGCTAGTATCGTCATTCTGTCTAGCGTCAATTCGTTGGTTTGGCTATCTTGCCATGCAATAGGCCCATGCCAGCAGTCGATGGGATCTAGGACGTACTGCGCTTGTTCGCTGACCACGTTGGTTTGCCACTGCAAGCGGCGATGATTCGAAACGAATGATTCGGACGGAAGGGAATCATGAAGAAGCCCGTAGGAATCTTGGTGATTATTCTAGTAGCAGCCGTTTCGTGGATTTTTTTCAAAAACTTCCAGATTACGGGTCTGGCTGGCTTGCGAGTGGTCCCGCGGACGCCGGTGGAAGGTTCGCCAACAACGCCGCTGACCGAACGACTTGCGCCGCTGTTTCCTTCGACGCCCGATACGAACACCACCACCGCTTCCACAACCTCCGTCGCTCCGCCGCCAAGCACTACCGTTCACCGCCGACAAGACGCGAACACTCCGCAAGGACGCACCACCATCCGTGTTGCCAGTTTCAATTTGGATTCTTTGACGGCCACCAAGATGCGGCGAGTGGATGCGTTGCTGGCCGATATCTGTCGCATGTTTGACGTTATCGCGCTGCAAGGCGTTCAAGCACAAGAAGACTACATTATTCCTCGACTCACCGAACTGATGAACAAGCAAGGCGGCCGAGATTTCGATTATCTGGTCGGTCCGCGATTGGGGCCTCCTGGCTATCAACAGCAGTACGCATTCGTTTATGACCAGCAAGCCGTGATGTGCGATCGGCCGGAATTGTACACAATTGATGATCGAGACAACTTGATGGTGCAAGAACCGCTGGTAGCTTGGTTTCGAACCGTTCGCGCTCCGGCCGACAAGGCGTTTACGTTTTCCTTAGTCAACGTTTCTGTCGAACCGGAACATGCCAAATTG
>JAGQOZ010000232.1 GCA_020426955.1 Planctomycetales bacterium | reverse complement strand
CAGGTGGCGGAATTAAGCGAGGGCACGTGCACGGCCAAACCGACGATTTTAGCTACAACATTTTAGAAAACCCCGTCCATATCAACGACCTGAACGCCACCATTTTGCACTGCATGGGCATCGATCACAGTCGGTTCACGTTCAAGTTCCAAGGCCTAGACCAACGCTTAACTGGCGTGGAACATCCTCGAGTGGTCACGGAGATTCTGGCGTAACGTCTGGACAGCCTTTGCCTTCTTTAATCTCTGGCGTTCAATGTCAAGCGTTGCCATTGTTCGCCGGTCAAACCTGGACTGGAAGCATACGAATGAACGCGAATACAAAACGAATGCTCGCCATCGCGGGTACGCTGCTCGTCTGTGTCGTCATGATCGTTAGCTGGACGATCTTCAGATCTGTGCCTTGGCTCGTGCTTGACGGTGGCGCCATTGCAAATGCGATGGAGCAGTCCGCGACGGAATCGTACCATGCTGCGCTCGCATCCGGCGATGCAACTGTTCAGCTTCAGATTCTCGAAGAACAATTCGCTCCGCTGATACGACAGGACGACGATGGGGCAGCGTGGATACGAGACGAATTCAGCGACGATCTATCTGCGCTGGTTGACTCCGCTGACCCTGGCGTATCGAACGCCGCGTCCCGGGTTCTTTCGCTACTTGATGGCGAACCGGGACTTCCCGACGACGGATAACAAGGGCATCGGAAAATGGGCGAAACAATCCAGACTCAGCATATGGTCTGCATTAGGCGTTTGACCACTTGAGAGCGAGCGGGCTGTACGTCTCGAATAGACGGACCAAGTCGGTTTGTTGCATCCGGCTGATGCTGGACATTCGGCTAGAGGATCGATTGCAAAACGTTATTCTCAATGTGGACATTGCAAACTAGATAACGAGAGTCCTCATGCCCCACGACGATTTCCGTTTCGCGGTACATGACACTGTTCCACCCGAATTGGCTGCAATTGTGGATGCCGGACTAGACCGTTCGAATTCACTATTCGCTCCGTTGGGCGATGTCGAGCCGCTTGCGTGCTCATCTCAATTGCCAGATGGTCGCACCATCGGCGGTGCGATCGGTAGAACTTGGGGAACTTGTTGCGAGCTTCAGCAAATCTGGGTGGATCCAGAGTTTCGTCGAACCGGGGTCGCACGGCGATTGCTTGGCGATTTTGAAGCGAAAGCAAAACTACGGGGATGTAGGACGCTCTACCTGGAAACCTTCAGTTTTCAATGCCCCAATCTTTACCTGGATCATGGATACGAAATTGCCCTTACGATTAAAGGGTTTCCAAACGGTGTCGAAAAACACATCATGACCCTGACGCTTCGACCAGCGTAGTGATAGGAATAGGCTTGGGATCACCGCGACATGTCTTCGCTGTCGAGTATTCCACGGTGGGCAAACGTTACGCATCGTATTTCTGCGCCAGTTGTTGAATGGTGGCTTGAATAGAACGGCGGCATTTGGCGGGCGAAAGGAGTTCTGCTTCGGTGCCCAACGCTAAGACTCGCGGGATAATCTCCATTTCATGTGCGGCGTTCACGGTAAGGACCAAGCTACCGTCGGGTTCTTGTGAAATAGTTTGATTCGAATGCCACGGATCTTCTCGAATCCACTGGGCGGCGTATTCGCTAATTCGAATGCGAAACTTCTGTAGTTGCCCGCCACCAAAGATGCCAATACTTTCGCGCAGATGTTTTTCCAGATCGAAGTTTTGACGAGGCTTGAACCATTCGTCCAACGCCGTGGCTTTGTGAAAACGATCCAACTTAAGATGTCGAATCGGATCTGCGTCTTCGGCGGCCTCCTGAGCATCGGCAATGATATACAAACTACCTCGGTAAAGAGCAATTCCGTAAGGCAAGATTTTTCGCGTCTTAGCCGCAGTCTGTCCTGCGTTTTGGTATTCAATCTCTACCACTCGATGTTCCAAGATGGATCGATTGATTGTCTTGATAATGCCGTGATGTTTTTCGTAGGACTTGGCCGGAGTTCCTAAGACGTGCAACACTTGCCGATACTTTTCGTAGTGTTCGCTCACCGGGTCGGGAAGAGATTCTTGGATCTTGTTCCAGAACGATTCAATGCCAATCCAAAACGGCGTGCCGGCCAGTGGATGCAAGAGGTCTCGGCCCAGCGACAATGCAATCAGTTCGGTCGCCGTGGCGGTAATTTTGTGTGTCCCCTTGAACGTTGGCCCCAGCTTCCAGACGCGACCTCGTTGTGTTTCCACCACACCCACGTCGATCCCGGCGGCTTGCAGTGCATCTAAATCGCGACGGACGCTGCGAGTATGCAAGGAAGTCAGACCGAGATCTTCGACCACTTCGTCTCGAAGTTCTGTCAGCGTGCGACCGAATCGATACCGTTCCAAAATCTGCAATAGTTTGTGCTGTCGAATCAGCTGTTCGTTTCTGGCCATCACGCCACACTCCGTTTGGTCTGCAATCGAATCATCCGTTCAGTGCTACAAGCTACTCGGATTGTCTCGCCCTGCCAAGAATGGAACGCTCCATAGCCCGCGTGGTCAACAACGACCAACTACGGTACGCTGAAAGAACTAGCAAATCGAATTGCGTTGGTGTGTCGGACGCTCCAGCGGCAGGCCTCGTTTTTGGGAAAGTACCGCGAGTGAACATTTTTGGTTGGCAAATTGATTTGACGTGGACCTATTACTTGGCTGCGTTCATTTTATTGATGCTAAACGGTTCTGCCTGGGCGCTGAATTTTGTCACGTTGCCGGGAAACTGGATCATTGTAATACTGACGGCTCTGTTTGCATTGTTGTTTGGGTCAGCTGAAGCGGCACACGTTTCATGGTGGTGTGTGCTGGGCCTGATCTTCTTGGCGGTGGTAGGCGAAGTGGTGGAATTTCTGGCCGGCGCCGCTGGCGCGGCCAAGCACGGCGCCAGTCGTCGAGCGATGCTGCTTTCCTTGTTCGGCTCGATTGTCGGCAGTTTTGCCGGAGTAATCCTGGGTTCGTGGATTCCGATTGTCGGTTCCGCCATCGGCGCGGTGCTGTTGGGAGCGGGCGGCGCGTTTGCGGGAGGATATTTCGGGGAACAGTGGCGAGGAACCGAGCATGCGCAGCGAGTCGCCGTTGGACAGGGAGCTCTATTTGGACGCTTGTTCGGCACCGTTGGCAAAATCTTGGTGGGAGCAATCATGGTTGGTTTGGCAACCGTCGATTCGTTCTTTTGATTTTGCCAGTTTCGACTGGAACGATTGTGCGAACCGCCTTATTGACGGTCCGTTACCGAGACCGTTACGCTGGCAAAAAAATTGTGACGCACTGACTTGGCAAAGGAATAATCTGATGCACGAATTTCACTACGGCATCAACGCTCGATTCACCATCCCCGACGACGTTTCGCTGGTCGCCGTCGGACGCCCGACGCTACCGCCGCTGGACGCTGCGACTATCACCGATCGCGTCCGAGCGTTGTTGCAAACGCCCCTGAACTACCCGCCGCTGCAAGACGCCGTGCTGCAGGAAGATCAAGTGGTTTTGGCCGTAGGTGAAGGTGTACGGTGCGCCGAAGATATTGTGGCAGGTGCCGTTTTAGAGCTGTTGCAAATAGGTGTCGACGCACAAAATATCAAGGTGATTTTGACTGGATTGAGTCGGCAAGCGACTGGGACTTCGTTTACCAAAAGATTGCCTGGTGAACTACAAGAACGCATCGAAGTCCTGGTGCATCGGCCGGACGACCGCGAGTCGCTAAGTTTTTTAGCGCCGGTGGAAGGTGGTGATTCGGTCTATGTGAATCGTTTTATTGTGGATGCCGACGTAGTGATTTCGATCGGTTCGCTGCGACCTCAATCGTCACTTGGTTATCTGGGCGTGGACGAAACCCTGTTTCCTCGTTTTTCGGACAAACCTACTCAGCAAAAATACGCCAGACCTAAGTCGGTGCTATCTTCCACGGAAGCGAATAAGCGTAGTGATGAGGCACACAACGCCATCTGGCAACTCGGGTCACGGCTCACTATTCAAGTTATTCCCGGTGCGGACAATTCTGTACTGGATATCTTGTGCGGCGATTGTGATACCGTTCAAACGGAAGGCCAGAAGCGTTGCGATGACGCTTGGACATTTGAGGTGCCGGCCCGAACGGACATGGTGATTGCTACGATCAACGGTGATCGGCGGCAGCAGACCTGGGCGAATCTGGCCAGATCTATCGACGCGGCTTTACGCATTGTTGAAGATGACGGAACGCTGGTCATCTGCTGCAATCTCAAAACGCCACCCGGTCCCGCCATTCAAAAACTAGCGGGCAGTGAATCACTCGAGAATGCCTATCAGGTTCTGGCCAAAACGCAATCCAAAGATGCTTTGGCTGCCATGCAATTGACGCAAGCCATGGAGCGAACTCGAGTCTATCTGCTGAGCGAATTAAGCGAAGATTTAGTAGAAGAACTGGGCGTCGCATTTGTGACGCATCCCGACGAAATTGCGAGATTAGCCAGCCGTCATGATTCGTGCATTGTCATAGAGAATGCTCAGCAAGCGGTAACGCTGGTTCGCGACGAAGTCTTGTCGTGATATGATCGAATCACAACCAAGTTGCATCAAATTTGTTCACTTTCTGACAAGGACCGCTCGGTGGACCTAGAACAAGAATATCAACAACTGCACAATGCGTCCGTCACCGTTGCCCTTCCCAATCGAACTCTGATTCAGTTTACGGGCAATGACCGTCAGTCGTTTGTGAACAATCTGTGCACGAACAACATCAAACCACTGACAGCAAATCAGGGTTGCGAAGCTTTTGTTACCAACGTGCAAGGCAAGACAATCGGCCATGGATTCTTTTTTTGCGAAACGGATCAATTGCTACTGTCAACCGTGCCGCAACAAGCCAACGTGCTGTTGCCTCACTTTGACAAATATCTGATTTCTGAAGATGTGAATCTGTCCGATTTATCCACCGCTCGTTGCCAGCAATTGGTTGCAGGTCCCGCAGCTACCCATCAGCTTGGCCAACTAATCGGCGAACCGTTGCCGTCTAACCCGTATTCGCATCTCCGTCCGGCGGTTCGAGCTGAGTTGCATATCGCATTGGTGCCCCTCTTGAACGTAGACTGTTTTCTGGTGACTGGTAGCCCAGCGGATGTCGCGTGGCTGGTAGACCAACTGACACAGGCTGGCACGGCAGCCATTTCGGACGAATGTCTGCAGTTGGCTCGCATTGAACACGGCTTCCCTTGGTTCGGCATCGACTTTGACGAATCGAATTTACCGCAAGAGCTAGATCGGAACGATTTGGCCATCAGCTTTGTGAAAGGCTGTTACCTAGGACAAGAAACGGTCGCTCGCCTGGACGCGTTGGGACACGTCAACAAACAACTGACGGGTGTCGCTTGGGACCAACCAGACTTGCCTGCAGTGGGCAGTGAACTTCGACAAGCGGGCGCGACGGTGGGCAAGGTCACTTCGGTGGCGCGTTCGGTTCGAACGGCATCGCCACTGGGCTTGGCCATCGTACGATGTTCTGCGATCGAATCGGACGAACCACTAGAATCGGACGCTGGCAGCTGTCGCGTGGTTTCAGTGCCGGTAACCGAATGAACCATTAGTATCGTTCGAGAATTGAATGAGCTGCAAGGCTTTGGCCTCAAGTGAAACAACCGTCGGCTAGCGCCTTGACGCTCACAAAGAAGTGAAACAACCGTCTTGACGCTCGCCTAGCATTGGGCGGTAACTGTTAGAGCAATTTGTAGTTTAAGGCCTTGATGGGAAAGCGACCGATTTGTGAAAGCTATTTACTTTGATCAGTTTCAGACGCAGCCCATGGTCAAGGAAGTGGATGACCCTTTACCGCCTGACGACGGAGTGGTAGTGGAAGTCAAAGCCACGGGGCTATGCCGCAGTGATTGGCACGGTTGGATGGGGCACGATCCCGACATTCAATTGCCTCATGTACCGGGGCATGAATTGGCAGGAGTGGTGCTGGCCAAGGGAGATCGAGTGGCCAAGTGGCAGGTGGGTGATCGAGTGACCGTGCCGTTCTGCTTGGGGTGTGGTGCTTGCCGCCAATGCCACAACGGCAACCAACATATCTGTGACGCGTACTATCAGCCGGGCTTTAAGGGTTGGGGTTCGTTTGCAGAACGAGTAGCGTTGCCGCATGCGGACGAAAACTTGGTGCGCATTCCGGATGATATGGAATTTACGACGGCGGCCAGTTTGGGATGCCGATTTGTGACGTCCTTTCGCGCCATTGTGTATCAAGGAAAAGTGTCGCAAGGCGAATGGGTGGCCGTGCACGGTTGCGGTGGAGTAGGACTGTCTGCGGTGATGATCGCCAAAGCAGTGGGAGCGAAGGTGATTGCCGTGGATATTCACGATGCGGCTTTGGAATTGGCACAGCAATTGGGCGCTGATTTTGTGGTAAACGCCGCGATCGAAAAGAGCGTGGTTCGGCCAATTCGTCGTCTGACGGACCAGGAAGGTGCTCACGTTTCCATTGACGCATTGGGCAGCGGCGAAACGTGCCGCAATTCGATCCGCTGCTTGCGAAAACAAGGGCGACATGTTCAGGTGGGTTTGATTGTGGGCGATGAAAACCACAACGCCGTGCCGCTGCCCAACGTGATTGCTCGCGAACTAGAAATCGTCGGCAGTCACGGGATGCAAGCGCACGCCTACCCGACCATGCTAGACATGATCCAAGCGGGGAAACTCGATCCCCAACAATTGGTCCAAGATGTTGTCTCGTTGGAAGACGCCGCCGCTTTGCTGCCCAAAATGGACTCGTATCCCACGGTCGGCATGACCATCATCCGGCCCTAAGGCCGCCTGGGCAAAACGAAACGTTCTTGCATTTCGCAGTTGGGTGCATGCGAGATCGCGCATCAACAATGCTGCTTCGTGGGCTTCTTGTTTAGGCCAGAATATCGCGAATCACGGAACCATGCACGTCGGTCAGGCGAAAGTCGCGACCGGCGTAGCGATAGGTCAAACGTTGGTGGTCATAGCCTAAAAGATGCAGCATGGTAGCGTGGAGGTCATGGACCGAAGTTGGGTTTTCTACCGCTTTGAAACCAAATTCGTCGGTTGCGCCGTAAATGGTGCCACCCTTGACGCCGCCGCCGGCCAGCCACAGGGAAAAGCCCCAATGATTGTGGTCTCGCCCCAAACCCGCGCCGCCTCCGTTGGTTCCCAATTCGACAGACGGAGTTCGCCCGAATTCGCCCGAACACAATACCAGCGTTTCGTCCAATAAGCCTCGTTGCTTCAAATCCACCAACAACGCTGCCAAACCTTGGTCACATTCGTTGGCCACTTTTCGATGTTCGTGCTGGATGTTGGAATGGCTGTCCCAGGGTTGCATGTTGCCATGCCACGTTTGCACAAACCGGACACCTCGTTCAATCAACCGCCGAGCCATCAGTAGCTGTCGATTCTGCGGTCCGTCACCATACATCTTCAGAATATGTTCTGGTTCTTGACTGACATCAAACGCGTCGGTTGCTTCTGTCTGCATGCGATAAGCTAATTCGAACGAACGAATCCTGGCTTCCAACGCTTGTTCGTGCGGCCGAGCTTCCGAATGCTGGCGGTTCATGTGTTGCAGAAGTTCGAATTGCGTCTGCTGTTCCGTTGCGGACAAACGTTGGTTTTGCACATGATCAATCAGCTTGGTGGGATCGGCGTTGGACGTATCCACGTACGTGCCTTGGTAAGCGCCGGGCAAAAACGCGGATCGCCAATTCCCCGCTCCGCCCACCGGTAAACCGCCTGGACACAGGGCAATGAAGCCGGGCAGGTTCTGATTTTCCGTCCCCATGCCCCAGGTGAGCCACGAACCAAAACTCGGACGCACCAACCGCTGGTCGCCCGTGTTCATCAGCATCAGTGACATTTCATGATTGGGCAGTTCCGCATACATGGAACGAATCACGGCCATGTCATCCACGCATTGGGCGAGATTCGGAAACAGATCGCTAACCGGAGTTCCGCTTTGGCCGTGCTGCTGGAAGGAAAAGGGCGAACCAAGCGCATAGCCGGTCTTGCGTTCGGTTTGCAAATTGTCAAAGGGCAGCATCTGACCGTGCCGCTTGGTCAATTCGGGCTTGGGATCGAACGTATCCACTTGGGAAACGCCGCCATTCAAGAAGACGTGAATCACATGTTTGGCTTTGCCCAAGAAATGGGTGCCCGGCGAATTCGCTGCCGAGGTATTAGCCAACAGATGCGGCAACGCCAGCGAGCCCATTCCGAGTCCACTGCGTTTGAGAAACGTTCTTCGGTGAAACGATCGTTCGGCCATCGTGATTGCTCGCAGGTAGGATTTGCCAGCCCACAGGAAACGCGGCCGTTGGCTGGCGAAGGAAGTTCGATTTGCGAATCCTGATTCTAAACGATTCGCCGAACGCCTGCAGTTGTTTTTTCACGAGTTGTGCGGCATGTGCACTACGCCATTTCACCCTTCCAGCGAACAAAACCTTCGATGGCTTCATATTCGGCGAGGCCAAGGGCGTCGAACAAGCGAGCGGTATCGGCGTTTCTGGCTTCGGCTCGTTGCCAAAATTCGCGCATATCGGGACCAGGAAATAACGCTCGATCCTTTTGCGATTCGTGCTTAAAGATTGCTTGACGCTTGCGATTCACTTCGTTGGGGCTAAGCGGCACCGACATTTCAATCTGTTCCGGACCCCATTCCTGCCACGCACCGCGATACAGCCAAACCACGCAGTCCTTATACCAGTCTCGATCTTGCAATCGCTGGCAAGCCTGCAGAATAGCCGTCAAACAAACTCGATGCGTACCGTGCGGATCGGACAAATCGCCTGCCGCGTAGATTTGATGCGGCTGGATTTTTTCCAGCAGGTCCACCGTCAGCTGAATGTCTTCTTCTCCCAGCGGCTTTTTCTTGACTCGTCCTGTTTCGTAAAACGGTAAGTCCATAAAGTGTAGTTGCGTTTCTGGGACACCACAGCAACGCGCGCCCGCCT